>CAIQNV010000069.1 GCA_903873295.1 uncultured Elusimicrobia bacterium | reverse complement strand
TTCAAGGCCATCAAGATTCCATAGCACAGGAACTACTAAAAAACTGGGACACCATAAATGCCACTGGAGGTTCTTTGTTAAAGGACGCAAACTCCATGGATTCCACGGATACCGGACTTTATGCTGTAGGTGTGCAAATTGATAAAAATGCCGCCGCATTAAACCAGGAAAGAGCTAAATTATCTGCTGATATAGACGCTTATAATAAAAAATGTGCTGGTCAGTCGGCTACCTCAGAATGCACCAACGAGTATAATCGACTTGTTAAATGGCAGAATGATTTACAGAAAAAAATAGCAGCCCACAACAAATATGTAGAGGGATGGCGCGGACGCGTAAAAACATTTAAGAGTGTGGTTGATAACTGGATTGGAGTATTAACCGGATGGGAACAAGCGATTGTTGATTTTATAAATAAAGCGGAGAGCTTCTTTTACGGAGCTACAGGGAACTGCGGCGCACAACAACATGCAGCGCTGCAGCAGGCGGTTAATGATGCTTGTAAGGTCCCAAATGAGCCATATGCTTGTAGACAGTGGAACCCTAATGACCCGGCAAAGGATTGCTCTAAATGGGGCCGCCTCAGGAAACGGAAAAAATCGTACGCTAAGCCTCCTGGCTCCAACGTAGTACTGCAATCATGCTCCCATGTCGATATAGGGTATACCCTAACACCACGTCAGGGGAGTGCCCGTATAGCGTCAGATTAGAGTGTAAATCCTCATTTATCGACACCCTCTGTCAGAACTTATAGGCTTATCCCTGACACCTCAGATACAGGCTAACCCTTAGCGTACGATTTTTTCCGTTTTCTGAGGCGACCCCAGGTTAGCAAAAGCCGCCGGAGGCCCGAGCTTGCGTAAGCGCGAGGGCCGAGGCAGGCAGGCGCGGCCACGGTGTGGCCGACGCCGGTTTTGCGTTCTGGCCCCTGCGGTAGGCCCCCGACTTCGCTTCTCGCGGTCTTATATGGTTTTAATAAGCGCAGTTTACAGTTTGAAGTCCCAGCCGAGGTAGAGCTCGCGGGCTTTGGGGTCGTTCAGGAGGGTGTTGGCGTCGCCTTCGATGAGGATCTGTCCGCTGTAGATAAGGTAGGAGCGGTCGGTGATGGAAAGAGTTTCGCGCACATTGTGGTCGGTGATCAGGATCCCGATACCTTTATCCTTCAGGTGAAGGATGATCTTTTTCAGATCGCTGACCGTGATAGGGTCGATGCCCACGAACGGCTCGTCGAGGAGGATGATCTTCGGGTCGTTTATCATCACCCGCGCCACTTCCAGCCTGCGCTTCTCGCCGCCCGAAAGCGTCCACGCCTTCTGGTCCTTCAGCTTCATCAACCCGAATTCGCCCAGCAGCGAGGCCACGCGCTCCCGCATGATTTTCCTGTCCGGCGTAGTCCGCTCCAGGATGGCTTCCAGGTTCTGCGCTACCGTAAGCCCCCGGAAAACCGTCGGCTCCTGGGCCAGGTAGCCGATGCCGCCGCGCGCCCGCGCGTACATCGGCTCTTTGGTGGCGTCGCGGCCGTCCAAAAAAACCTTGCCCGCGTCAGGCTCCAGGAAGCCGACCAGCATATGAAAAGTGGTCGTCTTGCCCGCGCCGTTGGGGCCCAGCAGGCCGCAAACCTCGCCCGAGTTGACGCGCAGCGAGATCCCGTTGACCACCTGGCGGCGGCCGAAGGATTTTTCAAGAAGGTCGCATTCGAGTTTCATTTCAGGGTTTTGCGTTCACGGCCGGCGTTCTGCTGCCGGCGCCGAGATCTTTCACCCAGCCGGTAACCCTATTATAGAACTTTATGTCCCGGCTATCTTTGAAGAACTTAATTTTCTCCGAATTTATGGCGAAATCATAGTCCTGCCGGTTGCCGGCCGCCAGGGGTGTCGACTCGAACATAAGAAAAGTACCCTCGGTGTTGTTATAGAGCGCCTTGCGCGAGTACATGTCCAGGTTCTCGGTGGAAAGGGAGAAAGCGCCTTCAAAATTCATAAGTCCCTTCTTATTTTCCGCAAAGGCCTTGTCGGCGCGGCCTCTCAGCACGCGCCCGTCGGGGCCGGTATATTTCATCCTTACCGGCAGGCCTCCGCGGTCGAGCATGGCCTCCTCGAGGGTCTCAAGGTAAACGGCCTTGTCGCAATTTACTTCCACCAGGGACCTGTCTTTGAGCCGGCGCAGCATATAGACGGAGCCCTTCATGTTCCAGGTCTGCGCGGGCCTGCTGTACAGCGCGTAGTCCGCCTTCAGCGTGTAGCGGGGGTTGCGGAAGGAGACGTCGCCTTCGAATATCTCGCGGTCGTTGGTCCGGTCCATCTTCCATTTGTCGCTCTTCACCACGGAGCCCATCAGGAAGTCTTCCGCCGCGCGGAGCGGCGGGGAACAGAGGAGAAGAAGGAGGAGGGGAAGGAGCCGTTTCATTTGCCTGCCAGACGCGTCTCCTGATGCTGGATTTCTATCTCTGAAAGGTCCGGGTTCGCGGTAAACCCCCGGCCTTTTATCACCGTGCGGCCTTTGTAGATGGTCACCGGCTCCCCGGTCCAGATCTTGGCGCGCGCGGAGCTATAGTAAAGCTTCGTGGTCTGGAGCCGCATCCCGTCTTTCCTGGCGTCCACCTCGACCTCGTCGGTCAGCTCGGCGGTCTTATCCTGCATCTGCAGAAGGCCGGAGCGCGCGGTTATCTCCGAGGAAACTTTGTCCTGGTCGTAAAACTTTATGCGGGGCGCGGTGAAGGTGATCACGCCTTTTTTCTCATCCAGCCTGCCCGTCTCCGCATCCAGCCGCCAATCGGAAACCCCGGAGGCCGTCTCAGCCATGGAAAAATTCCTGAGCAGGCTGACTCCGGGCGCGGCTTCCCGGGAGCCGGCTTTGGAGCAGGCGGCAAAGGCCAGAATGAGCAGGGGGAAAAGCTTTTTCAACCCAGCCCTTCCTTCAGCAGGTCGCGCTCGTCTATTATCCCTACGGGCCGGCCGGTTTTGGCGTCCGTCACGGGCAGATTGTCTATTTTCTTTTCTGAAACCAGGCGCGCGGCCTCCATGGCCATGGTCTCCGGATGCACCTTCAGCGGGCTGCGGGTCATTACGAGCTTCACCGGGAGCGACAGGTCGCAAAACCCGTCCTGGAGGCGGCGGCGCAAGTCTCCGTCTGTAAAATAGCCGGTCAGCTTCCCGCCCGCGCCGGTAACCGAAACCGCGCCCGCGCGGGTCGCCGTCATCACTTTAAGCGCGGCGGCCACGCTGGCGGTCTCTTTCACCACCGGGTTCTCCCGGCCTTTGCGCATAAGGTCCGCGACTTTCAGATTGAGCAGCTTTCCGAGGCTGCCGCCCGGATGCAGGCTTGCAAAACGCTTTTTATCGAAGCCCTTAAGCGTCATCAGCGCCACCGCCAGCGCGTCGCCAAGGGCCAGCATGGCCGTGGTCGAAGAGGTTGGAACTATGTCATAGGGGCAGGCTTCCGACTTAACGCGCAGCTGCAGCGTTACGTCGGAATACCGGGCCATCCTGGAAGCCGGGTTATTGGTTATTGAGATCACCGGCAGGCCCTGGCTATGGAGCAGTTGGAGGAGTTTTGCGGTTTCCTCGGTTTCGCCGGAGTAGGAAAGCGCCACGGCCACGTCGTCGGAGGCGATCATGCCCAGGTCTCCGTGCAGCGATTCCACGGGGTGCAGGTAGACGCTGCGGGTGCCGGTGGAAGCCAGCGTGGCGGCTATCTTGCGCGCTATCAGGCCCGACTTGCCCACCCCCAGCAGCACGGCCTTGCCGGAGCAGCCTTCCAGGAGGCGCGCGGCTTTAAGGAAAGAGGCGTCTATCGTTCTAGACAGGCCGGCCACGGCGCGGGTCTCCGCGGCTATCACGCTCCTGGCGGTCTTTAAGATCAGCGTGTCTTTGGCGTTCATGGGGCGGGGATCTTGTGCGGATTAAGCCAGGGAGTCATCTCCGGCGGCATCTGGCGCTGGTCGTAGGGCGCCGGCAGCTTGTGCAGCAGGTAGCTGACGGCGAAGAAGCCGGCTATCAGCGTAAGGTAGATCCAGGAAAGGGTCTTTAAATGCCATTTCCAGTCGGGAAACCAGGCCGGCGGCATGGTCATGTCGGTTCCGCACTTTTTGCAGAATTTAAGTGTCGAGCGGTTTTCCTGTCCGCAGTTCGTACATTTCATGTTCTTTCCTCTGGTCCGGCGATCTAACCACAAAGGGCGGTTTATTCCGAATTCTGTGCCGGGAAGCTTTCTAAATACGTACTTTCAATTTGAATTAACGTCCGAGATCTCGAGCGCCAGCTTATCCACGCGGTTAAGCGCGGCGACCAGGGGTTTAACGGCTTCCAGCTTAAGCGAGTTGGGGCCGTCCGAAAAGGCCTTGGCTGGGTTCGGGTGCGCCTCGAAAAATAGTCCTGCTATCTTCTGCGCGGCGGCCGCCTTGGCCAGCGGCATTATAAAGCGCCTGTCTCCCCCGGTGGCCGTGCCCAGCCCGCCGGGCCGCTGCACGGAATGCGTCGCGTCAAAGATCACCGGATAGCCGAACTCCTTCATTATCTCCAGCCCGCGCATATCCACCACCAGATTGCCGTAGCCGAAACAGGAGCCGCGCTCTGTAAGCATTATGCCCTTAGCGCCGCGGCTTTCCAGCTTCTTCACTATATTCTCGGCGTCCCAGGGGGAAAGGAACTGTCCTTTCTTTACGTTGACCGCGCGGCCGGTATCGGCGCAAGCGAAAAGCAGATCGGTCTGGCGGCACAGGAAGGCGGGTATCTGCAGTATGTCGGCGACCTCGGCCACGCGCGACGCCTGGGCGGGGTCGTGCACGTCCACCAGCAGCGGGAGGTCGAGCTTGTTCTTAAGGTCTTTAAGGAAGTCGAGGGCGGCCTCCATGCCTATGCCCCTGAAGGACTTGTGCGAGGTGCGGTTGGCCTTGTCGAAGGAGGCTTTCAGCACGAAGGGCGTCTTGAGAGCCGCAAAAACCGCTTTCAGTTTCCGGGCTTCCGCCGCGTACGCTTCCGGCGTCTCTATCACGCAGGGCCCGGCTATGTAAACCAGCGGCTTATCGTTGGAAAAAACCACATTTTTCACTTTAACTTCTTTCTGTTTTGTCACGCGCAACTCCTTAAAACCGTTCGCGGTTCATTTCTTCTTGTTCTTCACCGCCGCCGCTACGAAGCTGAAGAACAGCGGGTGGGGCAGCAGCGGCTTGGACTTGAATTCCGGGTGGAACTGCACGCCCATGAACCAGGGGTGGTCTTTTATCTCCACCATCTCCGGCAGTCTCAGCTTGCGGTTGGTGCCGCTGACCCGCATGCCCTTCTTCTCGAACTGGGGGATGTATTTGGAATTGAACTCGTAGCGGTGGCGGTGGCGCTCCGAGATGGCGGAGGCGCCGTAGATCTTGTGGGCCAGGGTGCCGGCCTTGATCTCGCAGGGCCAGGCGCCGAGGCGCATGGTGCCGCCTTTATCCTTGACGCCTTTCTGCTCTATCATCAGGTCCACCACGGGGTGCGGGGTCTTCGGGTTGAACTCGGCCGAGTGGGCGTTCCTGAGCCCCAGCACATTGCGCGCGAACTCGATGGTTGCGCACTGCATGCCCAGGCAGATGCCCAGGAAAGGAATTTTGTTCTCGCGCGCATAGCGCACCGCCGCTATCTTGCCCTCTATGCCGCGGTCGCCGAAACCGCCGGGCACTATCAGGCCGTCGGCCTGGGCCAGGCGTTCCTCGAAATTCTCGTCCTCGACGTCGATATAATCGAACTCGGCTTTGACGCCGTTGGCGATAGAGCCGTGCAGCACGGCCTCCACCAGGGACTTGTAGGAATCCTTGAGCTTTGTATATTTGCCGGCTATGGCGATGCGCACCGGCGCCGCGTCGCCGGCGGCTTTCAGGCGCTGCACGAAATCCGTCCACTCGTCGAAGTCCCATTTGCCGCTCCTGAGGCGCAGCAGCATCATTATCTGCTCGTCGAGACCCTGCTTCTTCAGTATGAACGGCACGTCGTAGATGGAGGACGCGTCCGGCGCGTCTATCACGGCTTCCTTCGGGACGCTGGTGAAAAGAGCTATCTTGTTCTTGATGTCGCGGGCCAGGGGCTTCTCCGCGCGGCAGACTATGATGTCGGGATCTATTCCGATCTCGCGCAGCTTGTTCACCGAGTGCTGCGTCGGCTTGGTCTTCAACTCGTCGGAAGCGCTGAGGTAGGGCACAAGGGTGACATGCAGGTAAAGCACGTCGCTGCGCGTGCGGTCGGGGCGCATCTGGCGCGCCGCCTCCAGGAACGGCAGGCTCTCTATATCTCCCACGGTGCCGCCTATTTCTATGATAGTTATGTCGAAGCCCTCGGCGGCCTTGACGAAGCGGCGCTTTATCTCGTCGGTGATGTGCGGGATGACCTGCACCGTCTGGCCCAGGTAGCCGCCCGCGCGCTCGCGGGCTATCACGGTCTGATAGATCTGCCCGGCCGTCATTATGTTCACGCGGCTGGTGTCTATGCCGAGAAAGCGCTCATAGTAGCCCAGGTCCAGGTCCGTCTCCGCTCCGTCGTCGGTGACGAAGACCTCGCCGTGCTGTAAGGGGGCCATGGTCCCGGCGTCGACGTTGATGTAGGGGTCGCATTTCACTATAGTGACCGAAAGGCCGTGGGCTTTAAGGAGGCGACCTATGGAGGCCGCCGTTATTCCCTTGCCTAGTGAGCTTACCACGCCGCCGGTGACGAAGATATATCGGGTCATTTATAAGCCTTTTTCTTCAGGAATTCCGCGGCCGTCCTGATATCGGCCGGCACGTCGATAGCGGGGCCCGGAGCGGGCACTTCCGCCACTGCTATCTTCATGCCGTTTTCAAGCGCGCGCAGCTGCTCCAGGCGCTCCAGTCTCTCCAGCGGGCTGGGCTTGAGTTTCACAAATCGATCGAGCGCTTCCCGCCCGTAAATATAGAAGCCGCAATGCTTGTAGTAAGGGTAGCTTTTCAGTTCGGAAAGCGGGTGGTGGAAAGGGATGGGGGAGCGGGAAAAATAAAGGGCGCGCCCGGCGGCGTTCAGCGCCACTTTGACGCAGTTGGGATTTAAGAGGTCCTTCTTATCCTCTATGCGGGAGCAGGCCGTGCCTATGGAGCACTCCGGGTCGGCTTCGAGTTTTTTAAAGGCTTTTATAAGGGTGGCCGCCCGCATGAAAGGTTCGTCCCCCTGAATATTCACTATGAATTTAGACTTTGTCCCGCGCGAAGCTTCATAAACCCGATCGGTGCCGGACTGGCAGCGGGGGCTGGTCATAACGGCGCGCGCGCCGATGGAACGGGCGAACTGAAGCACCTTCTCATTCTCGGTGGCTATCAGCACTTCGCCGAGTCCGGCTTTTACGGCCGCTTCCCAGCACCACTGGATAACGGGCTTTCCGGCGATGAGCGCCAGCACTTTGCCGGGGAACCGCTGCGACCCGTACCGGGCCGGTATTACTATCAGACAGTCTTTAACCATGATTTAGCGCTCTCAAGAAGTTCTGCTACCGTCACCGAGGCCGTCCCCAGTTTTGCCACCACTATTCCTGCCGCGAAGTTGGCCGCCAGCGCGGCCTCTTCGGGGAGGGCGCCGGAGGCCCAGGTAAGGGCCAGCACCGAGATCACAGTATCCCCGGCGCCGGTACCATCGTAAACTTCGCGCGCGCGGGTAGGGATATGGTTAGGCTTTATTGAGGCGCCTCTGCGGGTGAACAGGGTCATCCCGTGCTCGCCCTGTGTAATGAGCAGGGAGCGCGCGGCCAGCCGGCGCATGATGTCCCGGCCCAGCTGCTCTACGGCCTCCTGGCCCTCGCGCTGGGTAAGGCGCATGCCGCCGAAAGCCTCCATGGTGTTCGGTGTGATGCAGGCCGCTCCGCGGTAAAGCTGGAAGTGCTCTACCTTCGGGTCCACGAAAACCGGCACGCCGCGCCTCGCGGCCAGCGTCATAGCGGCTTTGATGGTGGAAGGTTCAAGCAGACCCTTGCCGTAATCCGAAAGTATAAGGGCCTGGCAGCCGTCTTTAAGGGCCGCTTCAAGCGCCGCAAGGGCGGCTTTCCTGGCAGCGTGGCCGAGCAGGGCGGGGTACTCATGGTCAAAACGCACTACCTGCTGATGCTCCGCTATTACCCGGGTTTTCTCAATGGTCCGGAAAGCGCCGTCGCGCACTAAAGAGCCGGCGCTTACGCCGGCCGCGGCAAGCAGGGAAGCCAGTTCCAGCGCCGCGGCGTCCCGGCCGGTTACCGAGACCAGTACGGGTTCCGCGCCCAGCGTTGAAAGGTTTACCGCCACGTTGGCGGAGCCGCCGCAGACGGCGGATTCGGAAGTTACGCGCACCACCGGCACGGGGGCTTCCGGAGAAATTCTCTTTACGGTGCCTTTTATATAGCGGTCCAGCATGAGGTCGCCGAACACGGCTATTTTGCGCCCGCGGAAACCCGAGACGATAGCGGAAAGCCGCTGAAACTCAGCCTTTGTCATAATATAAATATTATAACAAATGCGAGTTTGGTGAGTTCAAGAGTTTCGGAAGCCTCGGGGGGATCGCCCGCCGGAACTATGGGGCAATGGTGCGGCGGACCAGTTTGGCCGTTATGGAACCTATGGAGATCTCGGCTTTAAGCAGCATGGGAACTTTCAGCTCG
The DNA here is from genome assembly GCA_903873295.1 of uncultured Elusimicrobia bacterium. Taxonomy (GTDB): domain Bacteria; phylum Elusimicrobiota; class Elusimicrobia; order Elusimicrobiales; family UBA9959; genus UBA9959. Next base: position 18,055 of record CAIQNV010000069.1, on the reverse strand, counting down.
TCGTCAGTTATCCAGACAAGCATGCGCCTGCCGGCCTTGGCCACAAAAAGCCCCTCTTCCCCGGCCATAGGCTCCACCAGGATGCACTGTTTTTTGCCGTAGCCGGTAGAGATCCTTTCGCGTTTGCCGGTTTTTATCAGCAGACGCCAGTTGCGCTTGGTGTTAACATCCATCTCGACTTTCGTGTCGGGCGTGACCTGCATAGTGCGAATGCGGTAGACCGCGGAAAGGATGTCGTTCACGGGCCTGTCCAGCGGCCCTTCAAAATCGGAAATCTGCCGCTTGCGGTTCATTTTTTTGCCGTAATACTTCTTCCCGGCGCCGTCGAAAATCACCCACTCGTTGAAGAAATGCTTGGCTTCCGAGATCTTCTTGTAATAGCCGTAGGAGTACAGGCCGGCGGCGTCCATCCAGGCTTCGTTCCGGTCATCCACCTTGTAAAAATTGGCTAAAAAAGAGCCGGACCTGGTCTGCGAGACTATATGCCAGGCGGGGCGCGATGAAATATCCACCGCTTTTTCTATTTTCATGTAGGCGCTGCCTACGTACACGGCGCCCCAGTAGATATCGTAGTCCAGCGTCTCTCCGTTTACCATCCCGGCCACGGCGGCCGGCGCTGAAGAGACAGAAAGTGAAAGTGCCGAATAAGGGTGCTCAAGCAGAGCCTCCCCGGCCAGGGCGGGGGTTCCGGACAGGAGGAGCGGCAGAAGCAGGTCAAAAACCATATTTTATCCGCGCAGCCACGAAAGCGGCCAGCGCGAAAGCCGCGCTCATGCCGCGCCATTCTTTGTTTTTCCGGAAGACTTCCGCGGAATAGGAGGCGAGGTCGAAAAAACCGGCCAGGCCGCGGGGGGAGGGCAAAATAGCGGGGGCGGAGGTCTTGTATCTCTCGAATTCCGCGCCGTAAACGGAAAGAAGAAAAACCTCTTCGGCCTTTATCGTAACATAATAGATCCAGCCGAAGGCCGCTGCGGCGAAGGCCCAGAGCCCGGCGGTACGAGGCGGGAGGGAAGGGGCGGAAAGCATCAGCAGAAGCCCGGCGGTCATTAGCATGGTGCCCAGATAGAGAGGGTTGCGCACGGCGGCGTAGGGTCCGGTGACCGTCAGGGTTTTGGATTTTACTATGGCCGCGCTGGCGGCGAGCCGCACCGCCTGCCCGAGGGCCATCACGAAGAGGCCGGCCCAGAACAGCGGCCAGCTTTCGGGCCGGGCCGCTATCAGCAGCGCCAAGGTAACCAGTTGCGAAACTAAAATTCTCTTTTTCATGGTTCTCCTCTCATCTCATCTCTCTGTGGCTCTGTAGTGAAAATATTATTATATTCAAGCGGCGTTCCCTCGTAGATCGGGCAAGGCGCGAGCCAGCGCTAACAGGTCTTTATACGCGCGCGTAACGCCGGCGGCTGACTTTCCCTGGCCGGTAAGCACGAGGAAGCCTTTCAGGCCGGAGTTCTTCGCCAGCAGCAGGTCGCATTTCTTATCGCCGGCCATGAAAGACCGCGCCATATCCGCCGGGCGGTCTTTGACGGCTTCCAGTATGAGCCCGGGAGCGGGCTTGCGGCAGGCGCACTTCTCGCCGGGCCCGTGGGGGCAGAAATAAATGGCGTCCACCACGGCTCCGGCGCGGCGCAGGTCGCGTAAAAGTTTCAGGTTTATCGCCCTGGAGCCGGCCAGCGTCATGTAACCGCGCGCCACGCCGGACTGATTCGTTATCACCACTATGCGGTAGCCTTTGGCCGAAAGGAGCCTGAGGGCGGCCGGGGCAGCGGCATAAATTTTAAGCTGGGAGGGCCGGGTTATATAAGTTCCGGCGCGGTTGTGGTTAATTGTTCCGTCGCGGTCGAGGAAGGCGGTGGGGACCGCGGCGCCCTTCTTTATTTTGGCCGGCCAGGCGAGCATCAGCTCTCCTTCCCGCCGGCGCCGCTGACCAGGCGCATCAGCGTTTTCCAGCCGTTGCAGAGGAATACGATCCTGACCGAGAGTATCAACACTCCGGAGCCCGCGGTTTCCTGCCAGCCGGGGGGGAAACGCGTGAAGTCCTTATAGGTGGTTATAAGCGGCAGGCCTTCGCGCGTCTGCCGCGCCGCCGTTAATTCCTCCGCAGTGAAGACATGATGGTCAGGGTAGCGCCAGATCTGTTTCAACTTTATTTTTATTTTTGTCAGAGCGTCTTCAAAAGAGGCGGGGTCGCCTATGCCCGAGAGCGCGACGGCCTGCTTGCCCTTGAGCGCGTCGAGGTTTATGTGCCCGGACGTGGCCGGGTCGATGAAGTCTTCAGGAGAATGCATGCTCTCTATTATTTCGGCGCGGGGCGCGAATTTTGCGATCTCGCCGCGCAGGGCGTCGATGGCCTCCTGCGGGACCTGCTCGCAGTGCGTAATTATAACGGCGTCAGCCCGGGAGAGCGCCGAAGGCGGCTCGCGCAGGTTGCCGTAAGGCAGCACGGAGTCAGCAGTGAAAGGGGCGGTGGCGTTTACCAGTACGATATCGGCGTCGCGCTCGATAGCGAAGTGCTGAAATCCGTCATCCAGCAGTATAATATCGGCTCCAAGCTCCGCCGCGGCTATCGTGCCGGAGGCGAAGCGGTCCGTAGAAACCAGCACAGGGACCCCGGCAGGTTCGAGCATACGGTAGAGCATCAGCGCTTCGTCGCCGGCTTCTTCCAGGCTGACGGCGCGGCCTTTTGCCAGGACCGTCACTCCGGAGGCGTTGTTTTTCCGCTTGTAGCCGCGCAGCAGCACTGCCGGCCTGCGCCCTGACCGGGCCAGCTCGAAAGCCGTTGTAACTACGGTGGAGGTCTTGCCGGTGCCGCCGGCCGAGATATTGCCGAAGCAGACCACCGGCACGGGCAGGCGCCTCCGGCGCAGCGCGCCCCTTTCGTAGAGGGCTTTCCTGGCGGCCATGGCGGCCGTATAGACGACGGAAAGACTTTTAAGCAGCAGGCGTCCCGTAGCCCCGCGCCTGAGGCGGTCCCGCAGCTGTTCCGGCGAGAAGTCGCTCATGCGGAAACCCCTTTTATTCTTTCCATATGCGCGCCGAGGCGCGCCCAGACCGTTTCAAAAGGAAGAGAAGACAGTTCTCCCTGGGCCCAGGAATGGAGAGCGCCCGGAGGGCTCCAGCTGGCCGGGGAATTCTGGGGGGCGTATATGGTGAACGTGGGGGTTCCCTGGCTCACGGCGATGTGCATGGGGCCGGAGCTTGTGCCGACGTGCAGAGCCGCCCTTTTCATCAGCGCGGCCAGATCCAGCAGGTCGAAGTCCGGACAGAGCAAATGCTTTTCTTTGGCGAGGGCCAGGGCGGCTTTGACATAGTCCAGCTCGCCGGGGCCCCAGAGGAAAACGACCCTGGCTCCGTATTCGAGCGAAAGCCGGTCGGCCAGCAGCGCGAAATTCTCGGGGGCCCAGCGGCGGTGTTCGCGCGGGCTGGTAATGTCCAGCGTGACGGTGAAAGCTCCCGGGCGGATCCCCGCGCCTGAAAGGAAGGCTTCTGCTCTGGCGGCGTTGCCGGGTTTAAAATAAAGTTCCGGCTGGGGTCCGTCGTGGGGGATCTTCAGCGGCTCCAGCAGCTGGAGGCGGTCAAACACTGTATAGCCCGGATTCTCTCTCTTTACCGGGAGGACGTTATGAAAGATGCGTCCGGCGGGATAGCTGAAGGCCAGGCGTTTTTTCGCTCCGGAGAAGAGGGCGTAGAAGCCCGAGGGCGCGGAGCGCATGAAGTCCAGCGAAATATCAATGCCGGCGGCGCGTATGGCCGGGAGCGGCCTGTCCTCGCGGCAGAAGACGCCGGCGAGACGGGGATTGTTCTCAAGGATTTTAAGCGAGGGGCGGCGTGTCAGGAAATAAAGACGGGAGTCGGGCAGCCCCTTTTTGAGGGCGCGGAGGAGGGGAGTTGTAAGCAGTACGTCGCCTATACCCTTGAAGACTATGATCAGTATTCCTGGTCCCATAGTAATTGGAGAGGTAAAAGCGGCGGTGAAGGTCAAATGCGGGGTTTTCGCTGCTCTGCCTCGGCCTTAACCTCTGCCCTTCTCCCTGGCGCGGTAGTTCGGGTCGTTGTACATCTTGAACTGGCGGTAGATCTTCAGCCGCGCGCGGCCGGCGGCCACGTCGGAGACCAGCTTGGTCAGCTCTTCCTCAAGGTCTTTTTTCTGCTCCGCCATTATGTCCAGGCGGCCGGAACAGGAGGCCTTGTGCTCCGCGGAGGCGTCGGCGCGCTGCAGCTGCTCGCGCATGTGAAAGATCTTGAGCTGTATGATGCTGAGCTTATCTGCCAGGCTGCCTATTGTCTCCGCCATTTATAGCCTCCAGCGCTTTCTCGTCGATGCGCTCTATCAGGTCGTTGCGCTTCTGGTTAAGCTTGTCTATGTTCTTCTTGGCCGCGGCTATGGCCGGCACGTCGCCCACGCGGGCCTTGTCCTCTTCATGCCAGAGCTCGGCGTTGGTCAGCGCCAGTTCGCTTACAAGTTTGCCTATGCCTAAGTCGTTCATGTTTCACACCTCGTAAGATACATTATAGCAATAGAAGGACGGGGCTGCCGGGTCCCGCTCTACAGTCTCGACGCGCCGCGGCTCAGCTGCAGGGCCAGGTCCCAGGTGTTGTCGCCGCCGCGTATGAATAGCCTGTCTATTGCGGAGCCCTTCCGGTTCCAGGGCCAGCCGGTTTTGCCCTGCCTGAAGCTGAAGTCGAAGGTGTAGCCGGCCTCCAGCGCTTTTTCCCGGATGGCGGGCGCGTAAGCTCCGTCGCCGTAAGGGTAGGCGAAGGCGCACATTTCGCGCCCGAAAGCCGCCTCAAGCTGGCGCTTGGATTCCGCTATTTCCCAGGCCGCGTCACCGGGAGGCAGCGCCGAGAGGTGGGGATGGCTCATGGTGTGCGAGCCGTATTCCATCACGCCGCTGTTCTGCATCTCTTTAAGCTGTTCCAGAGTTGCCATGTTAACCCACGGCTCCGAGGCCGGGTCGTGCCAGAGGTTAACTTTGCCCTTGGTGTTGAACACAACGAAGATATTGGCTTTCGCCCCCAGCTCCTTAAGTATAGGCCAGGCGTGCAGGTAGTTGTTCTCATAGCCGTCGTCAAAAGTGATAAGCACGGCTTTTTCCGGCAGCGGCGCGCCGGAAGCGTGGAGTTTCTTAAGGTCCGAAAAAAGCAGCGTGGAGAAGCCTTTCGCCATCAGGTATTTTACCTGCGCGCGGAATTTTTCAGGGCTTACCCAGAGCTCTTTCAGCTTTGAGCCGGGAGGAGGCGCGCCGATCTTATGGTAGCAGAGCACTTTCAGCCCGGGCTTCGAGGCCCGCCACCAGGTCCACCGCGCGCTGAGCGCGAAAACTATAAGTACCGGGATCGCCGCGGCGGATATAGATAAAGTCATAGGTCGCCTGAATTCTTTCCTCGTTTACTTTCTGCCTGGCTTACAGCCGCACGGAAAACCTCTTCCACGGTCAACAGGCTCATACAGAGGAAATGCCCGCGCGGGCATTTTCTGGAGCCATGCAGCGCGCAGGGCCTGCAGGCCAGCGGCGTCTCTATCACCGCGTTCCCGGGGCCGTACGGGAAAAAGCCCAGCTCGCGCGTGGTCGGTCCGAAGATGCCGACGGCGGGCACGCCCAGCGCCGCGGCTATGTGCATGGGGCCGGAATCGTTGGAGATAAAAACTTTAAGCGGACGTATCGCTTCCATAAGCTCCGGCATGCTGGTTTTACCGGTAAGGTTAAGGCAGTTCTCCGGGCCCGCCAGCCGCTCTATCTCAGCGTTCCATTCCTTCTCTCCGGGTCCGCCAACCATGAGCACTTTGCCGCCGCGCGCGGAGGCGAGTTTCTTTATCAGCCGGGCCCATTTCTGCGCGGGCCAGCGCTTAGTGGGCCAGGCCGAGCCGGCGTTTATCCCGGCCGTCACTCCATCCTGCGGTTCATATGGCGTTCCGGCGTCGCGGCTAAGGCCGGGGAAGGCCGTCTTGAGATTTTCAGCCAGGGGGGAAAGCAGGGCCAGGTTGCGCTCTACGTCGTGCAGCAGCCAGGAGAAGGGCACCTTGTGCGTAAGCAGGAAACTTCCCGCGCTTGAGGAGAAGCCTACACGGACCGGGATGCCGGCGCGCCAGGCCAGGAGGGCGCTGCGCAGCGAGCGGTGGGGGATTATTACGGCGTCAAAATTTCTGGCGCGCAGCTCGCCGGCAAGGCGGCTGAATTCAGCCAGACCGGAGGGGGCGGTTTTTTTCCTGTCCTCGATGATTTCAGCGGCGAGCCCGGAGGCGGAAAAGATGCCGGCCGTCTCGGGCCTGGTGACCACGGAGACGGCGGCCTCCGGCAGTATCTCCCGCAGTTTTTTCAGCAGCGGCAGCGTAAGCACGCAGTCGCCCAGAAAGGCGGTCTGCAGCAGGCAGACTTTAAGAGGGCCCGGCTTGAACGCGGGCTTTTCCCCGCTGCGCGGCCAATCGCCCAGTTCCGGCCCGCGGTGAACTGCCGGCACGCCAAGGGCGGCAAGCGGCTCCAGGTAGCGGTCCAGCGTGTGTTTTTCCAAAGCCGGACTGGGGATGCGCAGCCCCACAAAAAGCCTGCGCGCCAGCGTTGCCTTCCGGTAACGCAGTTTTACCGGGACGCGGGCCAGCAGACAGAGCAGGCGGCTGCGGGGGGTGTCGTGCAGGTCTATTATGGCGTCATAGGCGGCGCCGTTGATCTCGCGGAGCGCGGCGGCAAGACCGGCAAAGGGCAGAGCCCGGTCTATGAAAGCATTTTTGGAAACCGCTTCCAGGAACTGCGGCTTTACCAGTATCTCCAGGCGCGCGCCTGGCCATTTGGCCTTCAGATTGCGGAAAACGGGGGCCGTCAGGATGATGTCGCCAAGCGAGGACATTCTGATTATCAATATCTTCGGGTCGTTCTTTAATGTTTCAACCATGCGCTGAAAAATTATATCATTTATTAATTAGGCACTCAGGATAAGGACTACCGTCATGGCCGAACAGGAAGAGAAGCTCCCGCTGCATGCGGTTTATTTACGCCCTTGTCGTCTGTATTACGCCGCTGACCCTGATCCGGGCCTGGCCCCGGCTGACCGCGCCGCCGGAAGCCGGCGCAGCCGCAACAAAAAGTTAATTTAAATGTCATTGACAGGACTTCGGTTTTCATGTATCTATATGATATGAAGGCAAAGACCGGCGCCGTATTGTTTTTCGCTTTCCTCGCCTTTTTGGGAGGGAATAATCGTGCTTCGGCGCTTACGGAAGAAAAGCGCCCCTGCGAATCCCCCTTCGTCTGCCGCGTGCGCATAATAGAGCAGGTTACCGTAGGCAATACTATCCCTAAAACCGGCGGCGCGTATTCGCTTTTAGGCAGCACCGGGCAACTGGGCTCCAGTTCGCTTTCCGGAGGAAAATACAACATCAACTGGGGAGTAGTGAATTCCTGGCGCCCGCCGCAGCTCGATGTTTCCGCCGCGCACGCCTATCCTAACCCCTGTACCTTGGCGAGAGGCTGCAACGGCGTAACTTTCACGCGCCTTACGATGCGCGCGTCCATCGCTATCTTCACTATTTCGGGAGAGAAAGTTCGTACCATAGAAAAAAACAGGAACGTCGACAGCGTCAGTTGGGACCTGCGCAGCGAGTCCGGCTCAAGGGTGGCCAGCGGCCTCTACCTCTATGTGGTGAAAGGGGAAGGTTCGACCAAGAACGGGAAGCTGGTGATAGTCAGGTAAGGTGCTCTTATGAAAAAATTTGCGTTTTTTATCGCGGCGGCGCTCTGTCTGCCTACGGCAGCACCGGCCGGAGAAATATTAACGGGAAGCGTGCCGGGCAGTATAACTTACCAGGGCCGGCTGGAGCGCGACAATGCGCCCATAACCGGTCCGGTACACCTTTATTTCCGCCTTTACAACTCTGACACCGCCACCGGCGGCGCCTGCGGGGGGGGACAGCCCTGCCTGTGGGAAAGCCCGGAGCGCATCGTGCAGGCTGTTCAGGGCATTTTCAGCGCCGATCTGACCCCGCCCATCGAAGCCTTTGCCGGCGGACAGACGCTGTATCTGGAAGTGCAGGTGGAGGGCGATACGCTGCACCCGCGCGAGCCGCTTAACAGCGTGGCCTACGCGCTAGTGGCGAAGAAGCTTGAAGACGGCTCCAGCGTTGACGTTACCACGCTGACCGCCGCCTACCAGGTCTATCTTGCGTCAGCCGCAGGTTCGAGCGTGGGAGTAGGCGGTACTATAAGGCCGGGTGTTAAACTGACGGTGGACGGGAACATTGAAATGATAAACAATGGCGTCCTCAGATTCCCCGACGGCAGCTCCCTGGTAACCGCAAATATAGGCACTGTCGCCGGGGGCATTACCAGCCCCGCCGACGCGACGACAATAGCTGATTCGAACGGCGATGGGTTAGGGAATATACTGTTCGGCATTTCCACCCTGGCCGGGGCCGGGGAGAAAGCGCGCATCACGAACAGCGGGAATTTCGGCGTAGGCACGCCGGCCCCGAAGGGCAAACTCGACGTTAACGGTTCTTTTTATGTGGGGAATGAAGGCATATACGACCGCGTCGACGGCGAGATTAATATTAAGGGCGACCTGCTGGTCGAGGGCGGTAAAGTTACAGGCATGAGTTCGGTGTTTTTGTCGCTGGGCGAGATTCCTGATGTTATAACTTTCACGGCCGGCGGACTGGAACGGCTGAGGATCCATTCGAACGGCTTCGTCGGGATCGGCCTGGACGCGCCAACGGCCAATCTTCACGTTTCAGGGGATATCCGTTCCAACGCCGGCGTGCGCGGCGGCTCAGTTTCAGTCGGGGCATATGCCGGCGACTGGACCGGCTCCTCTAATGAAGTGCGCGCGCAGAGCAATACTCACCTGCTGCTGCAGCAGACTAATCCGTATAATGTAGGCATCGGCACCGATACCCCGCGCGAGAAGCTGCACGTGCGCGGCAGCGTGCGCTCGGATTACGGCATTATCGCCGCCACCGCGGCCTTCTCCGGCGCCGTGAGGGTAAGCGGCAATTTCACCGCCATCGGGGATAATACCCAGGTCTATCTCACCAGCACAACTGTATACGGCAATAGCAGAATTAACGGAGACCTGACAGTTACGGGCAGCATAGGTTCAGTGGCCGGCGTACCTGCCTATAAAGCCTCCACCCAGACTTTCAGCGGGACAAACACTTTTCTGGGTCAGGTTACGGTTTCCAGCGATGTGGCGTCCTCTAACCGCCTGGGCGCCGGGGTGCTGGATTTTGACTTTCCCGGATCCAAATACCTGCAGGTGGGCGATGATCAGAGCGCGTTTCCCAACGACAACGCCATGGCCTATCTGGTGGGCGGCGCCGCCGCCAATGCCAAGCTGAATTTCTACCGGGGCCCTTTAGAAGCGGCCCGTCTTGAAACGCAGGACGGTTTTAACCTGGCGCTGGTGATCAACAACCAGGCCAAAACGCTGACCGACGCTACTTACCACCGGATACAGAACAGCGTGGTCTGGATCTCAACCGGCTATGCCGGCACTCCGGCTATCTTTGTAAGCTCGGCTTCCGCCATCGTGGGCATGGGGACGACGGTCTCCGATCCCAACTGGCGCCTTACGGTCGACGGCAATGTGCGTATCGCCGGTTCGGGGAATAAGATATTCTTCCCGGACGGCACCAGCCTGGGCAGCGGAAGTTCCGGCGCGCTTTCGGTAGGGAACGTTTCAAACAACAGCGACGCCGTGGTGCAGTCCGACGCGGACCAGGTGAGCGGCGGCGACGTGATACTGCGCGCGGGCGCGGTGGACGGGCTCGTGCTTAAATCGGGCGGCAATATCGGCATAGGCACAATAAATCCCGTAGCCAAACTGAATATCCGCGGCGGAGACCTGGTGCTGGGCACTCCGGTAAATCCTTATAGCGGCGATTCCGTGGAGGACCTGGTAGTCGGCGGGAATATAGCTTTTGACGGAGAGTTGCTGCAGCGCTCTTTAGTACCGGTGAGGCTCTCCGCCCTGATCGTGGCGGGCGACGTTTACCTTTCCACAGGCACCGGCAAAAAGACAGGCGTAGGTACGGATAATCCGCTGCAGCGGCTGCAGGTGGCGGGGGATATAAATATAGAGTCCGCCTTCGGCCTGCGCATAAATAATACCGCCCCGGCAGGCCAATATCTGCGCGGCAACGGTACCCGGTTCGAATCGTCGCAGATAGTGGCGGCTGAACTTCCCGGCACCATAGTAAGGACTACGGAAACTATAGCTACCACTCTGCCCCTGGCCGGCGGCGGCGACCTTTCAGCCAACCGGACTTTTTCCCTGGGCGGCCTCACTTCGCTGGGGACGGGAAATTACGTTGTCGGCGTTAATGCGGGGGGCGGCGCCTGGGAGTATAAGGGCATTGTCGGCGTGGCTAATGAAACTGATGTCACGCATGCCGCCGGGCAGATAACCATCGGCCTGATAGACCCGCTGATAGTGGCCAAGGGCGGCACGGGAACAGCGACTCTGGCCGCCAACGGAGTTTTATACGGCAATGACACAGGCGCGGTCAATGTAACAGCCGCGGGGACACAGTACCAGGTTCTCCGGGCCGGCATTGGAGGCGTTCCCGCTTTCGGAACTATTGATCTCGACCAGGCCGCCGCCGTGACGGGCATCCTGCCGGTAGTTTACGGTGGTACGGGCGGCTTATTGCCGGCGGCTAACGGCGGTACGGGCGCGAACCTGGGCGCCGGGGCCATCGGCGCTGTCCCTTATTTTTCCGGCACCGGCGTTATGGCCGCTCTCGGAGCAGGAACAGCCAATTATCTTTTGCAGGCAAACGGGGCCGCCGCGCCCAGCTGGGTGCTGTCCACCAATGCGAACCTGGGCAATACTATAATACGGCGCGACGGCAGCGGTGGTTTTTCCGCCGGCATAATAACGGCCTCCGAGTTCGTCGGCAACATTTCAGGCAGAGCCAGGTCGCTTGAAAATACCGTTGGGAATAACGATTACATCAGGATCAGGGGCGACGATACCGGCTTTAATGCGGGATATCTTGAAATAGCTACGGCCGATGACGGAAATGAGCCTATATATGTAAGGCAATATTCCGACTACTTTGCGACAGTTGCCAGAACAGCCACTTTACTTGATGGTCTGGGAAACACCTCTTTCCCGGGCTCGGTCACCGCCGGCCTCTATTCCTACGCCCAGTACTTCAATATGAACGCCAATGCCGTTGCTTCCAACCCCGAGTATCTGGTCGGCGAATGGGGCGGCGATAAGTTCCTGCGTTATATAGCGCCCGCCTCCGTTACCGTCGGGAACGCCACAAATGCCGATACCACGGACGGCCTGCACGCCGCCGCGGCGACCGTCGCACCCGGCGTGAACCAGTTGGTCAGGACGGACGGCACCGGCTATACCTATTTGGGCTGGCTGAACACCGTTTCCGGCGACAATGGAGCCACTGCCATTACACGGGTATTCGCTTCATCCGATCAGTTCTTAAGGTATTATACCCTGCCTAATTTCACCAGTCAGATACAGTCCGCCGCCAGCGGCACGTGGGGGATAAATATTACCGGCAATGCCGGCGCGGTGACGGGCGGGGTCTATACCACCACCAATCAAACTATCGGCGGAACAAAAACCTTTTCAAGCACAATTTCCGGTAGTGTTTCCGGCAATGCGGGAACCGCTACGGCTCTGGCTTCGGCTCCGTCGGTTTGCTCGGGAGTTAATTTTGCCCGCGGAATAGCCGCCTCCGGCAACGCGTCATGCGCCCAACCGTCCGATGTAAGCGGCAATGCGGGATCCGCTACGAAGCTCGCTACTGCCAGGAACATCAACGGAGTGCCATTTAATGGCACCATAGATATAACGGTAGCTGATGGGACAAAGGTTCCTACGGGAACGAAGGTTAATGGCCATCCCCTTTCAAACGATGTGGACGTCACTGCCGGCGATCTGGGGTTAGGAAGCGGCATAAGTACGACAATAATCGTAAGAGATAAAAATGGGGCTAACTGCAATATTACAGTGACAAACGGGGTCATTACCGGAACTAACTGCCCTTAATGGCTATTTAAAGGCGATTATTGCCGAGATAGTTTTAGCGGTGGCGCCGCGAAGGGATGAGAGTGTTCCGGCGGCGTTAGACTGTGTGTTCAGCATGGCCGCCGGGTCGCAGAGAAGTTCCGACAGTTTGGAGGCCATTTTTGGGGCGGTTTCCGTAAGGAAGCCGCCTTTTTGTTTCAGAAGGGCGTCGCCGGCCTGGCGGGCGTTCCTGTAATTGGGGCCGAATAATACGGGCTTTGAAAACAGAGCCGGCTCGAGCAGGTTATGGCCGCCTGTGTCGTCCAGCGTGCCGCCGACAAAACAGACCGTGGAAACCGCGTAGAAAGCCTGCAGCAGGCCCAGGGCGTCCACCAGCAGGCAGTCCGTCGCCTCCGGGACTACGGTAGAGGACCAGCGGATGAAAGAGACTCCCCGGGTTTTCAGGATCGCTTCGGATTCGGAAAGCTTTTCCGGGTGGCGCGGCGCCAGCACGAGCTTAAGGCCGGGATTTTTGCTTTTGGCTTCCAGCCAGGCGGAGATTATCACGGGCTCCTCGGCGGGGTGAGTGCTGCCGGCGGTAAAGATCGGGGAGTGGGTCCAGCCTGAAGCTTCAATAAAATCCTTGACCTTATCCTCACCGGCGGCGGAGACGCCCAGCATGTCGTGCTTTAAATTTCCCGTAACGGAAACCTTGCTTTCAAGCCCGGGCAGCAGGCGGAATCTTTCCGCGTCCTGCTCCGTCTGGGCCAGCACCTGCTTTACCCCGGCGAAAGCCAGCCTGGACAAAGGGGACAGGGCGCGGTAGAGAGCGGCCGTCTTGTCCGAGATCCTGGCGTTTACCATGAAAACCGGGACGCCGGCGTTCGCCGCGGCGTAAAGCGTGGCCGGCCAGATCTCAGTCTCGACCAGCACAAGCAGGCGGGGGCGGACCGCGCCGATGAAGGAGGAGGCGAGCGGATAAAAATCCAAGGGAGCAAGGCGCGCCTCGGCGCCGAGGCGCGCGGCCTCCGCGCGGCCCGCGGCGGTGGAAGAGGTTATAAGCAGCGGGGCCTTGAAAAGCGCGGCCAGCTCGGGAGCCAGCCTGGCGACCGCTTTAACTTCGCCCATCGAGGCGGCGTGGACCCAGACGGGCCTTGCCGGTAAAACGGGAAGGGAAAAAGCCAGGCGCTCTTTAAGCTCCCCGGCTAAAGCTTTCATCAGCGACCTGCGGGGGGAAAAAAAGAAAAACAGGGCGTACGCCCCGGCGATAACCGGCGCAAGTAAACTGTAGATCAGTAAAAGCAAATGTCCCATGTTGGATAAGGAAGGGGAGCCTCTCCGCGCTGAATCTCCGCGACCCCTGCGGCAAATTGTGCCGCTTCGCTCCACCCGGCGGTGAATATTTTATCTTTTTGCGGCGGAGGCGGTTTTCTTTTTTTTCTTTGAGAGCCAGGGGAAGGCGAAGACGGCGGAGTACTTGGGTGAGAAGGCCCCGTCGAAGGAGACGCCTATCTTGGAAGCTTCCAGGCGCTCGAACAGGCCCTTTATGAGCTCGTTCTCGTAAAGCGGGACGGCCGTCGCTTCCCGGGGCGGCAGCTCAGGTTCGGGGCAGGCGAAGATATAAATGACGGGGCCAAGCTCAAAGCCCTCGGGTTCGGCTTCTCTCACGGCCAGGTCCGCGGTGACGCTGACCGCGGTCTGCATGAAAACCTGGGCCGCTATACGGCCCAGGCGCTTAAGGGTATCTTCCTTCTGTCCTGCCAGTTTGTCCTCGAAACTTTTACCCAGGGTCAGTATCCCGGCGGTAAGCGGCTGGCGCAAGGAGCCGTTAATTTTATCGGCGGTTTCATCTTCGGGCGGGAGGTATTCGAAGACCACGGCGGGCTCGAGGGCGGCGGCGAGGGCCGAGGCGTGCTCCCGCACGGCCTGCTCGTCCGGCAGGCCGGCGGCGGCAAGGTCAAGCTTATGCTTGCGCGCCTTGCGCAGCACCTCGTAGGAATACACCGGGATCTTGAACTTTTTTATCTTTCTCACTTCAGCTCCGTGCCGTGCCCCGATCTACTTAGGGCGGTGCTCCCACTGGAAAACTATGGGCGAGCAGATGAAGATGGTCGAGTAGACGCCGGTAATGGTTCCTATGAGCATGGCGAACGCGAAGTTGTTTATCCCGGTCCCGCCGAACAGGAACAGCACCAGCACGGTGACAAAAACCGTCAGCGTGGTTATGATGGTCCGCGAGAGGCATTCATTGATGCTCATGTTTATCAGCTGTCCCATGTGCATCTTAGGGAAGTTCCTCATGTTCTCGCGCATGCGGTCGAAGATGACTATGGTGTCGTTTATAGAATAGCCGGCTATGGTCAGAAAAGCCGCCACCACCACCAGGTCGACTTCCCGGCCGGTCAGCGACATAGCGGTTATCGCCACGAAGACGTCGTGAAGGAGACCTATAACGCCCGCCGTTCCCCAGACCGGGTTCGAGAAGCGGAAGGCTACATAGACGATGATCCCGAACATCGAAAGCAATATCGCGAAGATAGCTTTTTTGCTCAAGTCGCGTCCGACTACGGGGCCTACATAATCCCTTTTTTCCTCGGCGAACGAATTCCCGGGAATGGCTTTCAGCGCGGCGTCCATTTTGTCCGCGGTCTCGTTAACGCTCTGCAGCGCGCCTTTCACTTTCAGCGCGAAGGAATTTCCGCCGGTGAAGGTTTGTATGCCGGCTTCTATCCCGGCGGCCTCAAGCGCCTTCCTCAGGACGGAGATCTCTACCGGCTTTTCGAACTTGACCTGCACCAGCGTGCCGCCGGTGAAGTCCAGCCCGAGATCAAGCCCCTTTGTGGAAAGAGAGATGATGCCGGTAAGGGTTACCAGGCCTGAGATGGTAAAGAAAATAAAACGCTTCTTTACGAAATCAATGTGGGTCTTTGGAAGCAGTGTCATCATATGCTGAGCTCCTTGGGATTTGAGGTGAGCCAGAACTCATAAATTACCCTGGTCACGAATACCGAAGTGAACATACCTATAAGAAGACCGATGGTCAGCGTCACGGCGAAGCCTTTCACCGGCCCCGAGCCGAACTGGAACAGGAATATCGACGCTATCCAGGTCGTCATGTTGGAGTCGAGGATGGCGCTCCAGGCCTTGTCATAGCCGGTGGGAATGACCATAGCTACGGGCTTGGAGAGATGCATCTCTTCGCGCATGCGCTCAAGTATCAGCACGTTCGCGTCTATGGCCATGGCGAGCGCCAGGATCATGCCGGCGATGCCGGGCAGCGTAAGAGTGGCCGAGAAGTAGCTCATGGCCGCCAGCAGGAAGACGAAGTTGAGGAGCAGCGCCACGTCCGCGATGAATCCGCCGCCCTTGTAGTAGATCATCATGAACAGAACTACCAGGACGAAGCCGGCCAGGGAAGCCCCGAGGCCTTTCTTTATCGAATCCTCTCCCAGCCCGGGCCCTACGACGCGTTTTTCGATGATGCTGACGGGCGCGGGGAGCGCGCCCGCGCGCAGTATGATGGCGAGGTTGCGGGCTTCCTCCAGGGTGAAGGAACCCTCTATTACGCCTGAGCCGCCGCCGATGCGGCTCTTGATCACGGGGGCGGAGTGCACTACGCCGTCGAGGACGATGGCGAGGTATTTGTTCACGTTGGCGCCGGTGAAGTTCTCGAACAGCTTGCCGCCTTCCTTATTGAAGGTAAAGCCTATGCTGGGCGTGCCGAACTGGCGGTCAGTTTCCACGCGCGCGCTTTCGAGGTAGGCTCCGGTCACCGGGACGGTGGCGTCAAGGATATAATAGCGGACCCGGTCGCCTTCCGCGCCGGCGGCGGCCTTATATATCATGGTGCCCTTGGGCAGCATCTTCGCTATCTCCGGGGCCAGCACGCCTGCCTTGTCGAAGGGGGGTTCGCTCATGCCGTCCACTTTGGAAAGCACGGCCTGAGCTTCATTTGAAGTGTTTACCAGCCGGAACTCGAGAAGAGCGGTTTTGCCGATGAGGTTTTCAGCCTCTTCGGTGTTAGAGATGCCGGGCAGGTCCACCGAGATCCAGCGCTCGCCCTGGCGGGAGATGGGCGTTTCGCCCACGCCGTACTGGTCGATGCGGTTGCGGATGATCTCGATGGCGCGGGTCATGGCGTCGTTGAGCTTTTCTTTTTTGTCGAGCTTTTCAACGTCCAGCTCAAGCAGCATATGGGTGCCGCCGCGCAGGTCCAGTCCCAGGTTCAGGATGCGCTTGGGGCGCATGCGCATGGCCTCGGTCTTGGCCCTGTCGTCGTTGGTCTTGGTATACCATTCCACGCTGGGGTACAGCAGCCAGAATGAAAGGATAAGGAGGCCCAGGACGGTGCCTATCTTCCAGTGTAATTTATTCATTTCCGATGCTCCTTTAAATGCAGGCTAAGGTGATTCAGGGGGGAGATCCTGTTTTACTCAGCTCTTACCTTAATGCCCGCTGTTCTTTACTTGGCCTGGGTTAAAACCGCGCCCACGGCGCTGCGCGTAAACACCGCTTTCACGCTTTCGGCTATCCTGACTTCCACCTCGTCGGCTTTCACGGAGGTTATGACTCCGATCATGCCGCCGCGGGTCAGCACCTTGTCGCCGGCCTTGAGGGCCTCCAGCATCAGCTTGGTCTCTTTCGCCTGCTTCTGCTGCGGCCGGATGAGCAGAAAATAAAATATTATGGCCACGGCCACAAAAGGGACGAGCTGCATAAAGGCTGGGTTGTTCGGGTTCATATTTCCTCCGTCGTATACTTTATTGAAATCAAATTATAGCAAAAAGCGCGCGCCTTTCTTCCTTCAACAGCATTTAATGATTCCTTATTAGTTTCATTTAAGTTCTATATACGCGTCCTCGAAGGCTTTCTTAGCCTGCTTAAAAGTCCCGGCGGCCGCCGCGAGGCGCATGATCTTGGTCTGGTTTATAAGGAAGCGCAGGTTGTGGATGGAGATAAGCTGGTTCACCAGCAGTTCCGAGGCCTTGAACAGGTGGGACAGGTAGCCGCGCGAATAATTGCGGCAGCAGTGGCAGTCGCAGTCCGGGTCGAGCGGGGAGTCGTCGTTCTTGTAGGGGGCGTTCTTAACGTAGAACCTGCCGCGCGAAGTGAGCGCCTGGCCGTTGCGGGCGTTGCGGGTGGGCAGCACGCAGTCGAACATGTCCACACCGAGCTCGACGGAATTCCAGATGTCCTTTGGGCTGCCCAGGCCCATGAAGTATACCGGTTTGTTCTTCGGCAGATTCTCCATTATGGCCGCCAGGGAATCCATCATCTGCGCCTTGCTCTCGCCCACACAGAGCCCGCCCAGGGCGAAGCCGTCCGGGTTAAGGTCGGCCATATGTTTGGCGGCGTCGGCCCGCAGGTCGGTATAGATCGAGCCCTGGATTATGCCGAAGAAGAGCGGCTTCTTGGCGGGCTCGATGTGCTTGGTCTTCTCGATAAAGTGCGCTTTGCTACGCTCGGCCCAGTGCTGCGTTTTTTTAAGGGCGTCTACCGCGTCTTCCCGGGAAGCCGGGTTCTTTACGCAGACATCGAGGCAGGTCCAGATGGAGGAGTTTATAGAGGACTGGTAGTCTATGACTTTTTCGGGAGTGAAAAAATGAGGGCTGCCGTCGATGTGCGAAGAGAAATGGACGCCGTTGTCCGTTATCTTGCGCAGGCGGCTGAGGCTGTAAACCTGGTACCCGCCGGAGTCGGTGAGGATGGGCCCGGGGTGGTTCATGAAGCCGTTGAGCCCGCCGAACTTTTCGAGCGTGGGGAGGCCGGGGCGCAGATAAAGGTGGTAAGTGTTGGAGAGCAGGCATTCGGCTTCCATTTCGGCCAGGTCCCGCTGCGAGACCGCTTTCACCGTGCCCTGCGTGGCCACCGGCATGAACACCGGCGTATGAATAAGCCCGCGGTTGGTCTTCACCGCCGCCGCGCGCGCCGCGGTATCCTTATCGTTGTGCAAGATCTTGAAGTGAGGCATTATTAGTCCTTAATAACTGACATTTGCTGTAAGATTGGGGCGGCCTACCGTGCGGGCCGGAACGCAAAACGCGCTCGGCCACACCGTGGCCTCGCTCCGTGTTCGCCCGCCGGGCTA
>CAIQNV010000068.1 GCA_903873295.1 uncultured Elusimicrobia bacterium | reverse complement strand
GGCGTTGAACTTTTTGTACTGTTTCATTGGCGGTGCCTCCCAGTATTTACTTACTGCATTCAACCTTGATTGTATCAAGGTCGGAGGCCCGCCTCAAATCTTTTCAACTATTCTCGGGAAACGCCCCCTCCTCCGCTTATCAGGAGAATTTTCAGTCATAATATCTCTCCAAAATATAAAGCAGCTCGTTCCCTGATTTTAAACCGATCAAACTCCCTTGCATTTACGCGCTTAAACACGTCCCGCCGCAGCCCTGATTCAGGCTGTCATACTATGGGTAACGTTCCTTACACCTCTGGATGGGTGCCTTCGAGAAGCTCCAAGAGAGAAGGGGTTTTTTATTTGGTCCATGATATGTCCTAAGCAAGTTTATACAAAGATATACATAGTTATAGCTTATAACTAATATAAGTGCATATAAGTATGTATAAATTCCTTAAATTTGCAAAAATTCAGCATGGCCAGGGCGAGTGCGGCGGCCATCTCGCGGCAAGCCGCGACCGCCCTGGCCTTTCCTTGATTTCCCTGTTTGAGCCGCTCCCGATCCCGACCATTTTGCTGACATCAGCAAAATGGTCCTCAATACGATGCCCGCTATTGAAACACGCCAGTTTTGCCTTCTCGACCACGGCTTCAAAATTCCGATACTGTGTGTATTCCAGTACTTTCGCCAGGTCCCGACTATCCCAATATTCGTTATTCGCCTCGCTCGCGCGCTTGATTCGCTCGAAAGGCGAAAGATGAGTTTCTGCGGCTTTCTTGATTTTTTTGCTCATAGCAAAAACCTCCCGTCACTTTTCAACTTGATCTGTCGACAAATTGTCGGCAGTTCAACTACGGCTTCATCTTTTTCCATGATCCTCATTTCCCCACAATAATCACGGGGATCACCGGCCCGGATTTTGGGGCAATTCGCCTCTCACCGGACAACCCTTACGGGTATTTTATTAATAATAGTGTAGCAGACGACCGCGACAACTGCGTGTCGGGTTGTAAAGATGGTTTTTTTTAATTTTCTGCTAACTTACAGGCGGGTTAGGCTTGGTCAGTCTTTTGATTTCTGGTATTTGTCCAGGAGTTTGCGGATCGCGTCGCCGGTTTCCCGTGTGAGGTCTACGTCGGCCAGTTTGTCGGTGACGTCCGCGGCCTGGCCGGAGCCCGGGGATACCAGGTTTTTTGCTCCGCTCTTTACGGATTTGAAAATTTTCCCCACTACATTGAAAGCCAATCTCCCGGCCGCGTCCGTGCCCGCGGTGGAGGAGATGCCTTCTTCAGAACCTTCAAAGAGCACAGTTACCGTGCCTGCCTTTACCAGTTTCAGCTCAAGGGCCACTTTTTTCTGGCTTACGGCGACCACGCTTTTAAAATTAAACTCCAGCACGTTGCCGTAGCAGAAAACTTCGGCCGGGATGGCCGCGCCGAGCTTCTCCGCGGTAAGGGCCGGCAACTGTCCGCCTTCGGATATGCCCAATGTCTTAAGCCCTGAATCAATAGTTTCCAGTTCCACCAGCCTGTAACCGCGGGTTTTAAATTCTTCGTAGACGGCGTTCCTGACCTTGTCGGCCGCCTCTATGTCCGCACTCTGATTCTCGAACGGCAGGACTGCTATCAGCGGCAGGTCCGCCGAAGGGGCTTTCACTTCGGGGGTGCTCCGGCAGGCCGCCGCCGCCAGCGCCAAGCCCAGGACCAGCAGACACCGGGTAAGTCCATTTTTCATATTTCCGTTCGCAATGTCCTTTGATCGTAAACACTTGTTCGGGCGGGTTAGCGCATCTTCCCGGTATTGAGGCTATAATACAAAAATTATTATTCGGCCGAACTGATTTTTTCCCGCACAATACCCCGGGCAAGGGAGCCGCGAGGATCAGAAAAAAGTACCAGGAGACTTTTTGCGGGAAAATCCCAGACCTCCGGCGCCGGCTAGAACTTGCGGGAGAAGGTCAGCGTATGGGAAGACATTGTGTTCCCGTCCTGCGGCCTGACGTCGCTGAGAGAAGGACTGATGTAAGAGTAACTAAGGTTCCAGGGCCGGTACACCACCTGTATGCCGGTCACAACCGTGCCGCTCTCTTCGGTATTCGGCGTGGCGGTGTAAACCTGGCCGGTATCCAGGTCCCGCTCCATATACTTGCGCTTGCCCTTATTGACGGCGCTTGTACTAAAAAAGAAAGGCACCCACCGGAACTGCCCGGTATTGAACTGCGGGGCCAGGCCCAGCGAATAGCCGAATTCGTCATAACTGTAATCCTCGGACATGACGCCCCGGTGGTTGATAAGGGGGCCCTGGAGTATGGTGAAAGGAATCGACAAAGATTCGCTGTATTTCAGATAGGACAGCCCCAGCATGACAGGCAGCCTGAAATTGTCCCCGGAAAAGCCGTCCCAGACCAGGTTAAGCGCCGCGTTCACGGCTTTCTGCTCCGGCTTCCCGCTGACTATATCGCCGACGTTACCGTACGGATTGATTCTCTGAAAGTCGCCTTTTGCACCGGCAAAGCCGGCGATGGCGGTGACGCCCCAATGCTTTGAAAAGCCATAAAGCAGGCTGAGCGCCCCCCCGCTGCCCGGCAGGCTCTGTTTTATGCTGGCGCCATCCTTGTCTTGCCCCATCTTGAAAACACCCACCGCGACTTTGCCCTCCAGCAGGCCTTTCTCCAGCGGCGTGGTAGGCAGGGAACGCGCGAACAGGTTGCCAAGCGCGGGCCTAATGTTGATTACCCCGGTTCCCCTGCCTCCGGGAGTGAAGATCCCGTCCAGCGCGCCGGCCCAGGCCTGAGCGCCGAAAGATACCATCATCAGAAAAGAAAACACGAGTTTCATGAATATCCCCTTGTTAAACCTCTTACTGAAGGACAGGGCCCGCGATCTATAGAAAAACAGGCGGGTTATCAGCAGTTTTCTCCCTTCCTTTATTTTCCCCTGCCTGAAAAATCCGCAAAAAATGCGGCTTGGTCTTCCAATTTATCCGGAATATAAAAAGTCGACTCGTTTGGTAATCAGTCCCCACCCTCTTCGAAGTTATCGAGTTATCGTGCAACGTCCCCTTCTCCCTATGCCTTCGCCTGGTCGGCGGGGCCGTCTAGCACTTGGCGCAGCTTGGCGGAAAGCGCCTCTACCGTGAACGGCTTGTAGAGGAACGCGAGGCCCGGCTCAAGGACTCCGTGCCGCACTATGGCGTCGTCGGTATAGCCGGACATGTAAAGCGTCCTGCTCGCCAGTTTCCTGCGCGCCAGTTCCAGGGCCAGCTCGCGGCCGCTCATGCCCGGCATCACCACGTCGGTCAGAAGCAGGTCTACCGGTCTGCCGTGGCGCTCGGCCGCCTCCAGGGCTTCTTTGCCGCCGGCCGCTGAAATAACCGTATAGCCGCTCATGAGCAGCAGCCGCTCGCCGAGGCGGCGCAGGCTGTCCTCGTCCTCGACAAGCAGCACTGTTTCAGTCCCCTTAAGAAAAACACCCTGGTCTTTGTCTTCATCCGTGTCGGGAATATCGGCTTCGACATACGGCAGATATATTTTTAAAGTCGTGCCCCGCCCTAATTCGCTTTCCACCTCTATCTCGCCGCCGCTCTGTTTTACGATGCCGAAAACCGTGGCAAGCCCCAGGCCGGTGCCCTTGCCTTTATCTTTAGTAGTGAAGAAAGGTTCGAATAAATGCTCTTTAACCTCTTCGCTCATTCCGATGCCCGTATCGCTTACGCGCAAACAGACCAGCGGCCCGCGCGGCAGTTCCGCGTGTTTACAAAAAAAGTCTTCTCCGGGAGTTACGATCGCGGTCTCCAGGACCAGCGCCCCGCCTTTGGGCATGGCGTCGCGGGCGTTTACCGCCAGGTTGACTATCATTTGGTCCATCTGCCCGGTGTCCACTTTAACCGGGCAGCTCCGCGCCGCCAGCCTGGTTTCCAGCCTGACGTCTTCGCCGATAAGCCGCGTCAGCATTTTAACCATGCCGCCCACGGAAGCGTTAAGGTCCACTATTTTAAGAGAGAGTATCTGCTTGCGGCTGAAGGTCAGCAGCTGCGTGGTGAGCCCGGCCGCCCGGTCGGCGGCGGCCAGGATCTCTTTTACGTCCCCGCGCTTAGGGTCGTCCGCGGCCAGCTCTTTCATAAGGAACCCGCCGTAGCAGATAATGGCCGTGAGCAGATTATTGAAGTCGTGCGCCACCCCGCCGGCCAGCAATCCCACCGCTTCCAGTTTCTGGGCCTGGATAAACTGGCCCTTGACCCGCGCCTGGAGAATATCCGCCGCAAGGTTATCCGCGACGGCCCGGACAAAATCCGTCTGTTTCGCGGTGAGGGCGGTCCCCTCTTTTAAGAAGAGGTCGAGGACCCCCAGAGTCGCGCCGGCGGCGATAATGGGCACGCAATAATGGCCGTGCGGGGGCATCCCCTCGTAGACGGTCTCATGCTCCGGGCCGACTTGAGTTGAGGCCACAACCTTCCCGCTCTCGGCGGCCCTGCCGCACAGGCATTTCCCGAACGGGACCTTGGCGCAGGAGACCAGCAGTTCAGGCGCCAGCCCCTGCTGAACCGTCAGGGCCAGGGTCTTTCCGCTAGCGAGGAAGATGGCGCCTTTAGACTGAAAATTAAGCCAGGGAATGGAGAGCAGGGCGGCAAGATGATCGGCCAGTTTCTTCTCCAGCAGAAGAGTCGTTAAGGAGTTCTTGAGCATGGCGTTGAGCATGCCCTGCATCTCATAAGCCTCGAGGATGTCCGATTCGCTTTTCTTGCGCTCGGTGATGTCGGAAATGCACCCGACCATCTTTACAGGTTTCCCGCTTTTGTCACGTGATGCCTTCCCCCTGGAATTCTGCCAGCGATATTCCCCCGATCTATGCCGGTGCCGATAATCAACATCGTATTCCGCGCCATTTTCAAGATGGTTCTTTAAAGCACCCATCACACGCTCATGGTCATCAGGATGGATTCTTTCCGCCCAGGAATCGAATGTATGAATGAATTCCGGATCCTCAAACGCGTAACCGACTATCTCGCACCAGCAAGGGGCAAAGTACTCGGTATTATTTTGGATATCCCATTCCCAAACACCATCTTTAGTCGCATCGATAGCCAGTTGAAATCTCTCCTCGCTCTTGCGCAGCGACTCCTGCGCCCTCTTGCGCTCGGTTATATCCTCCGAGATGCCCAGCAGATACTTAGTGGCCCCGTCGGCGCCGCGGATGCAGACCTTCCGGGTATGAAGCAGCCGGGTGCCTTTTTTGGCCGTCAAGATAGACTCTTCCGGAATGTCCAGCATGACCGCCTCGCCGTCCAGCACTTCCCTGTCCTTAGCCATGAACTGGGCGGCCTGTTCGGGCGGGAAAAGGTCAAGATTGTTCTTGCCTAGCAGCTCCTTGCGGTCATAGCCCAGCAGCTCCTCGCCCGCGCGGTTGAACACTACGAAGCGAAGGTCTTTGGCTTCTTTTAAAAAAACCATCAGCGGGATATTTTCCACTACGCTCGCGAGAAGGCTTTGTGATTCCAGCAGCTCCGCTTCCGCCTTTTTATGGCGCTGCAGCAGGGTCCACTCGCGCAGGGCGCTCTCCACGCTATGCGGCATGGCGGCGAAAGCTTCCGGCGATTTTATCACATAGTCCAGGGCGCCGGCCTTCATCACTTCCACTATTATCTGCGGGTTGCCGTAGGCGGTCATCACCAGCACCGGAAACGGCGCGCCCTGGGGCGGATGAGACAGCAGCTCCGAGCCGCGGCCGTCCGGCAGGTTCAGGTCTACCAGCGCAATGTCGGGCGGCTGGGCGGCCGCGAGCGCCCGGTATTCCCGCAGCGTGCCCGCGGAGCGGATCTCGGCCTTGCCGCCGGCCTCGTCAAAGGCGCGGCGGATCAGCTCGATATGGCCCTCTTCATCGTCCAGGATCAGCAGCCGCAGGCGTTCTGAGTTCATTTTAATGTCCAGAGCGGTTAGAGGGGATTCTTGTTCCAGGCCAGCCAGTAGAAATCCAGGGTTTGCATCAGCTCGGTGAACTTGGCAAAGTCCATCGGTTTTACCAAATAGCTGTTGGCGTGGCAGTCGTAGGCTTCAGCGATGTCCTTCTCGGCCTCCGAGGTGGTAAGGATAACCACGGGGATACGCATCAGTCCGGGGTCCGCCTTGATGCTCTTAAGCACCGTCAGCCCGTCCACCCGCGGCATGCGCAGGTCAAGCATGATGATGCCGGGCCAGGGCGACTTGGCCGGGTCGCTGAAGCCGTTCTTCCGGTACAGGTAATCCAGCGCCTCCTGCCCGTCGGCTACGCGTATGAGTGTATTAGCTACCTTGGCGCCTTCTAAACTCCGCCGCACCAGCTCGGCATGCCCGTTCTCGTCTTCCGCCAGCAGAATAACTATCGGTTCTCCGTTCATGGTTTCTCTCCTTGTTGTGGCTCATTGCTGACCGCGCCGGGCAGGGTGAAATAAAAAACTGAGCCCTGCCCCTCTCCCGCGGACTCCGCCCAGATGCGGCCCCCGTAAAGGCCCACTATCCGCTGCACTATGGCCAGGCCTATGCCCGAGCCTTCCGCCTTGGCGTCCAGCTTTTCGAACAGGCCGAATATTTTAACCAGGAAGCGCGGGTCTATGCCCATGCCGTTATCGCGCACGAAGAACACCCGCTCCGCGCCGCGCGCTTCAAAGCCTATGTCTATGCGCGGCTCTTTCTGCGGCCCCATATACTTGCAGGCGTTCTCCACCAAATTCTGCCAGATCTCGGCCAGGCGGAGCCGGTCGCCGAACAGCGCCGCCGTACCGCCTGCCACCTGCGTGCGCACCCCGCGCTCAGAGAGCTTGCCGGCCACCGCGGCCAGGGCTTCGTCCGCCACGGCCTGCAGCGTGACCAGCGCGGGCGGGGTTATCACGCGGCCGATGCGCGAGATACCCAGCAGGTCGTCCAGCAGCTCGGCCATCTTGTCGGCGGCGGCGCGGATAAAGCCTATATCCGCCGCGGCGCGCGCGGCATTGCCGCCGGCCAGGTCTTTTTCCAGGTAGCCAAGGAAGCTCCGCACCGTAACGACCGGGCTTTTCAGGTCGTGGGAGGCCGTATACAGGAAGCGTTCCAGCTCGGCGTTCTTCTCCAGCAGATCCTTCAATTTATCTTCAAGCAGGGCATCGCTCCGCAAACGCGCGGCATTCACTACCGAGAGGTTCCGATAAGCATTCCTCTGCCGAACATTATATAGAAGCGTAATTAAGCCCGCTGAAAGAAGAATACAGAGACAGGTAAAGACCAGGATGAGCCAGGCGGACAAGTACAGTCCTGAAAGGATCTCCTCTGAATCTACTTTGGAAACAATGAACCAGGGCGTGCCCGGGACGGGCCGGAAATCCGCTAAAACCTTTACGCCGCGGTAATCTTTCCCTTCAAAGGCGCCCTCATGCCCGAGCACAGCCTGTATGGCCGGGCTATTCTTACGGGATAAAGGAAAGCGCAGCGACAGCGGCGGCGCGGAACTGTGCCGGAGCTTGTTAAGAAAGAGAGCTGTGTCGCCTTCGCGGCTTAGCAGCAGGGTTTCCGCGGTGCGGCTCGGCGCTGGCCAGGATTGGATATACGGATAGAGGAACCGCTCCGGGTTGATGCGGAACATCAGTACCCCCATACACTTCCCGCCCGCGCCCGGCGCAGCCCGCCCCAGCAAAGGGACGTACAAGTTCAAGTGGGGGATACTGACATTGTCCGCCTTGTCGTAGATGCCGCCAAGGCCCGGCCTTTGCGACCGCTGCACTTCCTTAATACCGGCAAGCGCCAGCTGACTAAGCGCCGGTTTAGCTATCCCGACAAAGAGCCGCACTCGGCCCCGGTTGTCAACCAGGGCGGCGTCCTCATAGTCATAGCTTTTCAGCACATTCTCCAGCCAGGCTTTAATGTCTCCTGCTGTCTGCGCGGGTGCGGTGTTCTCAAGGAAGGGCCGGACCAGTGACTCATTGGCAAGGTTGAGTGATAAAGAGGCGGCATTATTCAGTCTCTCCTGCCACCAGTTGGACAGGCCGCCGGCTTTCAATTCCCCGATGGCTTTAAGCTCCGCATATTTACCGGCATAGACATTGATTTTTGTGTTGCGATACAGGAGATAGCCGCCGCAGCTAAAGGCAAGAACCAAGCCGGCCACGAGAAAGGCAAGATGCCGCGGAATATCAAGGAAGCTCCGCGCAGCAGCGCCCGGGATTTTCTTGTCGCCGGCGGCGGTCTGCAGGAAGTGTTCCAGCTCGGCGGCGCGGTCGGCTTTCTCCTGGTTCTGGAAGGCGAGCTCTTTGTTGGCGACAGCCAGCTCGGCAGCGCGGCAGGCTTTCTCCTGGTTCTGGAAGGCGAGCTCTTCGTTGGCGATAACCAGCTCGGCGGCGCGTTTGGCTTTCTCCCCGTTCTGGAAGGCGAGCTCTTCATTGGCGATAACCAGCTCGGCGGCGCGTTTGGCTTTTTCTTCGTTCTGGAAGGCGAGCTCTTTATAGCTTGCGGCCAGCTCTGCCGCAACTGCCGCTTGCTCTTTAATCAGGTGGATATTTTCTTTATGGGCCGCCCCCAGGTCGGCCGCCAGTTTTTTTTGCTTTTCGCTATGGCCGGCAATTTCTTCAACGGCGGCAGCCAAACTAGCCGCCAGTTCCGTATACGATAAAGGCTCTTTATTATTTTCGGATCTCATGCTCCCCCCGGAAACAAAGGTACACCTGACACTACCAAAATCAGGAGGGGGGTTCAAGGCCCCTATTAAAAGACCGCGCCAGCCCGCCCGTTCATAAAAGGCTCCTGCTGCCTTTTCTTCGCATAAAAGGCTCCTGCTGCCTTTTCTTATTAAAAGGCCGGCGCTTTTTCCCTCGCCAGCTCGCGGGGACGCGGGGTGGTCTTACTCTCGCGCAAGGCTTTCACCAGACGAAGCCATTCCTTCGCGCTGATAACCGTGATGATAGCCACCAGCACCAGGATAAAAACCGTAAGTCCGGTATTTATATATCCCTGCATATCGCGGCGGGGCAGATAGATGCCGGTGATATTGATGAGGGCGGCCGCCACGGTCGTAGGCAGCATGAAAAGGAACGGGACAAAAGTGATCAAGGCATAGCGCGGCCCGGACCAATCTATCAGGAACGTGGTGCCTATGGCGAGCGCGATGGTGGCAAGCAGCTGGTTGGCAACTCCGAACATCGGCCAGATAGTGCTGATATTGCCGGTTAAAAGCATCCATCCCCACGCCGCGCTGACCATAAAGCTTGTTATGATGACCCCGGGCCACCAGCCGGTTTCGCCGAACGGCTTATATGCGTGCGCCAGGATCTCCTGAAGTATGTAGCGGGCTATGCGGGTGCCCGCGTCTATGGTGGTGAGAATAAAAAGCGCCTCGAACATGATCGCGAAGTGGTACCAGTATGAAAGCAGCTGCCGCATACCGGGGACTGAAGCAAATATCTGCGCCATGCCGACAGCTAAAGAAACCGCGCCGCCCGCCCGGCCCTGCAGCACCTCCCCCACGGCCGCGCTCATCTGGGAAAGATTGACCGTGGCCATCCCGAGTTTTTGAAATACCGCCGGCGGCAGATTGATAGCGAAATAATCCCCCGGCACAAGCGACGTCGCGGCGATGAGCGCCATTACCGAGACCACGCCTTCCATGAGCATAGCTCCGTAACCGATAAATTTTATGTCGGTCTCGCTGCCTATAAGTTTGGGCGTGGTTCCGGAACTTACCAGCGCGTGAAAGCCCGAGATGGCGCCGCAGGCGATGGTGATACAGACATACGGCCAGACCGCTCCGGGAATTATCGGCCCCCCGCCCGACACGAAACGGGAAAAAGCGGGGGCCTGGATAATAGGCCTGACCCACACTATGCCGAAGGCGAGCAGGGTTATTGTCCCTATCTTCATGTACGAACTCAGATAGTCGCGCGGAGCGAGCAGGAGCCAGACGGGGAGGATGGAAGCCGCCGCGCCGTAGAGCGCCAGCATAACGCTCAGCTGCGGACGGGAGAACATGAACCAATGGGCATAGCCGCTGCGGGCGAGCGGCTCGCCAAGGAACACGCAGGCCAGCACCAGCGCGACTCCGATGGCCGAAGCTTCGCCCACGCGGCCGGGCCGCAGCTTCTCCATATAAAGCCCTATAAAGATCGCGATGGGGACGGTCATGCTGATAGTGAACATCGCCCAGGACGATTCGGCAAGGGCGTTGACCACGACAAGCGCGAGCCCCGTAAGCGCCGTAATTATTATGAAGAGGACCGCCAGGGCCGTCGTCCAGCCCGCCGTCTTGCCCAGCTCGAGGCGCGCGATCTCGGTGATCGAATGGCCGCCGTAGCGTATCGACGCGAAAAGTATCACGACATCGTGCACGGCCCCGCCAAGCACGCTGCCGACGAGGATCCAGATGAAGCCCGGAAGATAACCGAACTGCGCCGCCAGCACGGGGCCCACCAGCGGCCCCGCTCCGGAGATGGCGGCGAAGTGATGGCCGAAAAGCACCCAGCGGTTCATGGGTTTATAATCGTAACCGTTATTCATGAAATGCGCGGGCGTCTCCCGTTCGGGATCGAATACGAGCACCTTGGCCATGATGAAAGCGGCGTAATAACGGTACGCGATCACAAATACCAGAATGGCGATTATTAACAGTGTTATAGCGTTCATAGCTGTTTTACTACGATTTGCGCGGCACCTTTATTGTAAAAAGTATGCCGGCCCCGACACAAGCGCGGCGCCCGGTAAACTTTTCAGGAAGTCTCGGATTTAGAGGAAGAACAGGTTTATTCCGCTATCTTTTCCCCTCAGCGCACTATGGCCAGGTAGATGAAGTTGGCGTAATGGTCCGGGGTGTAGTACACCTCGCGGCCGTTGCCTATCATCAGGCGCTCGGGGCCGCGGAGGCTCTGCACGGGGCCGGTCATATAGGTCTGGCCGCCTATCACCACGGGCTCGGGCTTGGAGCCGGTCGGGCGGTCGGGAACTATGAGCGTGTACTCCAGGTAATATCCGGACGGCTTAACAGGCAGGCCGTTATGGGACTGGGAGTGGATTATGCCGTCGTTGTTATAAGGCAGGGGCTTGCAGACGGCTATCTTCGCCAGCAGGTCGTCGATGACCTGCACGCGGCGCGCGTCGCTGACCACAGGCATGAAATTCTTGCCGGGAACCAGCGCCTGGCTGGGCACGCAGGTCGGCTTCTCGAACCTGAGGGGGATGGCTTCTACCGCCGCAGGCGCGGGAAAAACTATTTCACCCGCCGGGACAGAGGCAAGGCCTGAAAGCAGGTCATAGACCAGGGATTTAGAGTCGGCGTCCGCCGTGGCGGCGAAGACCGGCGGCAGGCCGGCGAGAAGCAGCGCGGAAAGCAGCAGGGAGAATTTAAGCTTTTTCATTACTTGAATTATATCAGCGCCCCCCCCCTTCCGTAAGGGCAAAAAGGCCCAGTCCGGCTTGGGCCTTAAGCTTATAGAAATAAGTAACTCCGCCAAGCGTTCAGAGCTTCCAGCCCGTTCTTATCTGTGCGCGCGCCGAGCGCATCGCTTCCAGCAGCGCCCCGGAGAAGAATTCCTCTTTTTGACCTGTCGGGGCGGCCGCGCTATTCTCCGTTTCCGCGGTAAGAGCTTCCACCTCTTTAAGCAGCGGCGTTATCTCTTCATCCGGTCCGCCGCCCGCCATTACGGCAAAGCTGAGCCGGTCCTCCAGGAGCCTGAATTTACGCGCCGTTTCCGCAAGGCCCGGGCTGGAGGCGTATGCCGCCTGCCTGTCAGCCGCGGGGTCGGAGCAGCGGTAATAGTTGGCCCAGGTAGAGCAAGTTTCCGGAGTTCCCTCCACGAATTCGCATTGTTCCGACACAAAATGAAAAGTCTGGTATACCAGCGGGGCCCGCTGCATATGGTACGGGTCATTTTTGGAGGAAGTGTTCTTTGAAAAAACAAGCTCGGGCGACAGGAAGACCATGCCGTGCATTTCCTCCGGCGGTGCTCCGGCGCGGGAGCCCTTCCGGGCGGACGTACGCATAGCTACTATGTCCCCGGGCCGCGGTGTTTCCCGTATTCCAAGCTGGCGGCAGTAAGGGGAATCCATCCAGAAGGTCATTTCTCCGGCCGCGGAAAACCGCGGCGCCTGCGCCATATTGCCCGTGAACAGGACATTGTTCCAGCAGTTAGGCCCGTTCCGGAAGGTCTTTTTCCCGTTCACCCGGCGCGGGCGCGCCGGGAGATAGTCCTGTACCTCGGCGGAACAGCGCCCGCCGTCGGAAAAGACGGCGGGGGCGGCCGGAACTATTTCCCCGGCCGCGCGTTTCCAGTCCGACAGCGCGCGGAGCTGCTTAGCCAGGGCGGCGCAGGAATCGGCGCTTAGTACGGTTTTGCCGGTGGAGGATTCCGTGACGGCGTCCAGCAAGCCGGCGTCGGAGGCCCGGCTCGGAGCGGAAACATCGGGGATATCCGGCAAGGGAGCATCCGGCCCGGACCAGAGCGCCGGGCCGGCAGAGGCCGTACCGCAGGTTAGCAGCAACAGGCTAAATGCGGAGGCGAGCGGGGTCATGGGAATCTCCGTTCCTTACCTGCCGTCTATCAATTAAACAGCTGCATCAGCGCCACCAGCGCGGGCATCAGGATCGAGCCCACCATCGCTTCGCCGGCCACCAGGCCCGAAGCCAGAGGCGTCGCGTAAAGCTCGAACGACCCGCCGTCATCCGGGGAGAAGCGGTTCCAGACGGCCGAGATCACGCTGCCGACGGCCATGCCGATGTTCAGCGAGGCCGGCAGGATCAGCGCGAAGCCCAGCGCCGCCGGGATCGGTACGAACCAGAAGCGGCTCACCTCGTGGCCCTTCTCGTTGGTCTTCTTGAAAGCGAGCAGCAGCTCGAAGAAGATGCCGATAAAGATGGCGATCATGGACGCCCGCAGCGCGCCGTGCGGCAGGAAGGACAGGCCTTTCTCCATCACGATGGCGAGCGTGGCTATCTTCAGGCCCGTCGGGGCGGCCAGCTGGCCCGGGTTCAGGCCTATGCCGTAAGTCTTCTCCAGCAGGTTGAACATGAACGGCGTCAGGATGGCGCCTATCGGGATAACTATCAGCTGGGCCAGGATCAGGGTCTTGAACTTGCCGCCCAGGCGCTGGGCCACCCAGAACGAAGGCACCACGTTTTCCGACGAGGCCTGCGGGTTGGCGCTGACGTAGGCCGCGGTCAGGTTGGACCTGATCTGGGCGGGCCAGAGGATGCCGAACAGGAACTGGGTGGCGTTGGCCATCAGCGAGACCGGCCCGGAGCCGGTGATACCCAGCACGCGCAGGCCGGCGATGATGAGGATGGGCTGGATAGCGATCGCCAGCAGCACCTCTTTCCACGGCATGTCGAACCAGGAGCTGGTCATCCAGACCAGCAGCGTCACGGTGACGGAGATGCCCGTCACGGTCCACCAGAGCGGGATAGTCTCGTCGGCCATGGACACGAACTCTTTCTTTTCGAACTTAACGTTGTCCTTGTGCAGAAAATGAAGGACTATCGGAATGATTATGCTGGTCAGCGCGGCGGAGATCATCAGGGCCGTAGCCGGCCACATCATCCACTGCACCACGTACTTAAAGTGGGAGGCGGCGCCGACGAACTCGCCGGCTTTGCCGCAGGTGGCGTTCAGGAAATCCATCGCCTGCGCCCTGGGTGCGCCGTCCAGGCCGCCCACCGAATTAAGGGTTTTCAGGCAGGTGCCGAAGGCCTCGCCGGTCACGCCGGAGAGGGCGGAGTATTTCGCCACCGTCTCGCCAAAGGCGCTTACCAGCCAGGTGCCCAGCAGGCCGGAGAGGCCTACGGAGAGCGGAACCAGCATGCCTATGCCCATGGCCGCGAACTCAGGCCCCAGCGCGATGTTCAGGGCCGGGTTGCCCACTATCGGACTGATGACCCCGAGCCCGTCGCGCAGGAAGGTCAGGAAGCCGGCCACGCCGGTGCTGACCATCAGCACGTCGCGCTTGGTTTTAGTGGCGGCCGTGGCATTGGGGTCGGTCAGCGTCTGCGCCACGCTCAGGGTGGCCCTGCTGGTCGGCCACGGGATGGAGTGGTCCTTCAGGATGGAGCTCCTCGGGAGGATACCCATGAACTCGCCGAGGTTGGCGGAGACGAGCAGCCACAGGAACATCTGCCAGGTGGTCAGGTTGAAACCGATGTCGCGGACGGGGCCGATCGTGCCGTTCTGGATGTAGAAGAAGGCCGCGAGGATCACCACCATGAAGGCGATGCTGGACACCAGGCCTATCATGGTCTGGATGATGTTCAGCTCGATAGCGAGCTCCTGGCCCTCCATCCGCTTGCCCAGCACGTAGGCGGCCAGGAACATGCCGCCGATGGTCAGGTCAACGCTCTGTCCGAGCTTCAGCGTCACATACGGGGTCGCGGCTGCGGCTACGGCGCACAATAAGCCGCCAAGCAGCAACAGTCTCCAGTTCAGTTCCTTCATGAGATCTCCTCGGGGGCTTTGCCCCGCTTTGTCAGAATCGTCAGTAATCTTATCCCGGCGCCGCGTTCTTTAAAAATGCTTTCCCGCTGTTCTCGTTACATATGATACAAAAAGCGAAACCGTTCTGCCGGAAGTCCGGTTTTTTTCGGAACAAAGTCTCCTGGTGTACCTTTTTTCTTTAAGTCTTTTTCGGCTTCGGGACTTCGCAGATATACCAATTTTCCAGCTTCTCGCGCGCCCAGGGGTTTTTTCGCAGAAAAACGAGGCTGGACTTTATGCTGGGATCGTACTGGAAGCAGCGGATGGGAATGCGGTTCCACAGCCCTTCCCAGCCGTGCAGCTTTAGCATATAGTTAAGGATGGTTTCCAGCGTAAGTCCGTGCAGCGGGTCGCGGGACTTTTTAACGGGCGCGGGCTTGGCGGAGGATTCGGCTATCGCCGCGGCGTAGGCGTTCCCGGAGCAGCACTTGCCCAGCGGGTTTTTCTCCTCGCAGTTGCATTTCGGCACCGCGCCGGTTATCTCTTTGATGATCGCGGCCCAGCGCGTAGCCCCGGTCTTATTTACGGCGGCCACCACCTGGGCTTTAGTGACCCCCGCGCAGTAGCAGGCGTACACGGGCTCCGCCCCGGCCTTGAAATAAACCGGCACAAGGACGTCCTCCTGTTTGAACAGGCCGCCCTTCGGGTGGAAATAAACCGCGGCGCACCCGGGGGTTCTGCAGAGCAAGTACCTGTCCCGCGGGGCCGCGATGCCGGGCTTAAGCAGTTTCCGCAACGTATGCCCGGGCACGATTTCGCCTGTCTTCCCGCAAAGAGGGCAGGCGATGCTGTCGCCGCCCTGCTGGAGCTTACCGCAGCAGGGATCACCGCACCCGCCTGGTTGTTTATTCATACATTAAATCTTTTCCACAAGACCTGCCCCCTAACAGAAAAACCGAGGTTCTGGATACCCCGGTTTTTTTGCGCGAGAAAAAACTTATTTCGCCGGCTGGGCGGCTTCCAACTGCAGCGCCATTATGAAGGCCGCCACCCCGGCCAGGGCCTTCTTGGGCAGGCGCTCCTCTTCGAACCAGCCGTTAATGGAGCCGCGCGAGATGAACAAGTTCAGCCCGTTGCCGAAAATGTTGCCGCTGAAGGCGTCCGAGCCGCTGACATTGGCGCTCACGAAGGCGGTCTTGCCGTTCTCAATGAGGCTGCCGTTGATGAAGTAGCGGCCGTTGTCGCCGCTCATATTAAGGTTAAGGCCGGCGCCGTAAAGATTGTAATTGGAGCCGTACCTGGTGATGGACGCCCAGGAGTAGCCCTGGTCGGTGCGCAGGTTCACGTCGAAGCGGCCGTTGCCGGTGTCGCGCACGCGGGCCTCTATTTGCCTGCTCCAGTCGTTGGCCTGCGCTTCTTTTGCGGCGGCGTTGTTGCTGACGCTCATCCAGACGCTCTGGCTGCCGGTCTTCAGCGCGGCGGGCGCGGCGGGCACCGCGGCGGCCGGAACGATCTCCATCACGGCGGCGGCGCCCATTTTGGGCAGGTCGAAGGCGGAAGCCGGACCGGCGGCGGCTACGAACAGGCTGAAAAGTATCTTGATCATCTGGTCACCCCTGATATTTTTAACTTACAGATATAGTTTACAAAATCCGCGGCCAGTTACA
This sequence comes from uncultured Elusimicrobia bacterium, assembly GCA_903873295.1. Classification (GTDB taxonomy): domain Bacteria; phylum Elusimicrobiota; class Elusimicrobia; order Elusimicrobiales; family UBA9959; genus UBA9959. The sequence goes on along the minus strand of CAIQNV010000068.1, from coordinate 36,402 downwards.
GAATTTACGGCCTGGGATCGGTTCGGTGACCTAAAGGCCATAGCTGTTTCTTTAAAAGGCCTTCTGGCGGGCCGGCAACTATTTACACGGAATTTACAGACCGCTTTCACATAAATTCATATAATTTTGAAGTAGCAGCTACCTTCTAAAATAACAGGAGTCAGAAATGTCCGAAGCCCCCGACCACGCGCCCGAATACCGCCGCCGCCGTTTCATGAACTGGTTCCCCCTCGGCCTCACCTACGCCACCTTCTACATGGGCCGCTACAACCTTAACGTAGCGTCCAAGACGATGATGGATATGTTCCATCTCAGCAAGGCGGAATTCGGCACTATAGCGACCGCAGGCTTCTGGACCTACGCCCTCTCGGTCATGTTCAACGGCCCGCTGGCCGACCGCATCGGCGGCAAAAAAGCGATACTCTTCGGAGCGCTGGGCGCTTCGCTGCTGAACCTGGTAATAGGCCTGCTGTTCCTTGGCGGCTGGCAGACAAAGATGATCGTAGGAATGTCGCTGCTCTACGCCGTGAACCAGTACTTCCAGTCTTTCGGCGCGCTCTCCGTGGTAAAAGTGAACGCCCCGTGGTTCCATGTAAAAGAGCGCGGCGTGTTCGGCGGCATCTTCGGCATAATGATCTCCGGCGGCTATTTTCTTGCCATGACCGTAGGCGGCTGGATCATGTCCAACCTGGCCTGGTATATGGTGTTCCTGATCCCGTCCGCCGCTATCTTCATAATGTTCCTGGTTGACCTGTTCTTTGTGAAAGATACGCCGAAAGACGCCGGCTTCGAGAATTTCAATACCGGCGACGCCTCCTCCCACGAGAAGGATAAAGAAACTCCGCTGAAGACGGGCGAGCTCGCCGCCCGCATCTTCAAAAACCCGGTAATAATCACGCTGGCCGTCTCCGAATTCTGCACCGGCTTCGTCAGGCAGGGCCTGCTGCTCTGGTTCGTGCCCTTCCTGAGCGAGGTGCATAAGATAGAGCACGGCGGCAAGCTGTTCACAATAGCTACCTCCGGCATAACTGTCGGCGGCATCCTGGGCGGGATAATGTGCGGCTGGATGTCCGACAAGCTGTTCCAGTCGCGCCGCCCGCCCGTGGCGTTCATTTTCTACCTGCTCCAGATAGTTTCGCTGTTCATCCTCGGCCGCACGGCCAGCCCGGTGGTGGCGTCTTTCATGATAGGCGTCTCCTGCATGTGGATCTTCGGCGTGCACGGCATGCTCACCGGCACGGCGTCGATGGACTTCGGCGGAACCCGCGCGGCCTCCTCGGTGGCCGGCCTGCTCGACGGAGTGCAGTACCTGGCCTCAGGCCTCACCGGTTTCCTGATGGGCCACTACCTGGACAAATGGGGCTGGGGCTCCTGGACCTATATGATAATGCCTTTCTCTCTTATGGGCGCGCTGCTCATGACGCGCCTCTGGAACGAGACCCCCCTCGGGAAACCGGTTCCCGCGGAAGGTGTTCTTGAAGAGCACCGCCCGCTGGTCGAAGACGAAGCTTAAAGATCAGTGAACCGTCCCAGAAAACGCAGACGGGCAGCATCCACAGGTACTTCCTGCTCAGCCAACTGCGCGTGATGACAAGGTCCGCGCCCTCATTCTCCATGGTATAGTCTTTGGGCATCTCGACCGTCATTTTAGGCGGGCCTGGGGCGGCGGCGCCGGGCACCATGTCGGCGAAACCGAACACCGCGCTGCAGTAGCCGCATTTGGCGATGCAGGACTGTATGTTGATGTTCTCGGCCTGCACGTCCCGCGAACAATGTGGGCATTTTATATCCATAAGTTTTACCGCGCCTGATAAATTTTAAGGCACAGCTCAAAGCTGAAAAGTCGCCCGGCGTCTTTCGTCAGCGGCAGCACTATTATGTAAAATATTTAACAGGGCCGGAGGGCGGAGAGCGGACAGGGCAGGGGGAAACCGATGTTTTACAAATATATAATCAAATTCAGCGAGACGGAAGAGAAGACCCTTAATATCGAACTTGATTCCGAAACGCTGAATCTGGTGACGAAAAAGAACGAGAATCCGCCGAAGTGGACGCTGCTGAATTACGGCAAATGCTCCGTCTGCCCTTACGACTCCTCTTCAAAAAAGCACTGCCCCATCGCGCTTAATCTGGCCGACGTCATGGCGATGTTCTCCGACAAGGACTCCACCCTGGCCGTGGACGTGCGCGTAGTCTCCAAGGAGCGGGAGTATCACAAAAAGACAAGCCTGCAGTCGGCGCTGAGCTCCCTTATCGGGATTTACATGGCTACCAGCGGCTGCGAGGTGATGGACCCGCTGAAGCCCATGGTCAGGCATCATCTGCCGTTCGCTTCGCTGAACGAGACCGTCTACCGGTCCATCTCCTCTTATCTGCTGCAGCAGTACTTCAATAAGAAGAAGGGCCTTGAGCCCGACTGGGAATTGAAGAAACTCACCAAGGCCTATAAGACCATTGAGAGCCTCAACATAGCCGTAGTGGAAAGGATAAGAAAAGCTTCCGAAAAGGACGCCAACTACAACGCGCTGATAATCCTGGACGTTTTCGCCAAGATGGTTCCCTGGACCATAGACCACAGCCTGCCCACCAAAGACTTCATGCATCCGGAGAAGTAAAACAGGCTGAAGGCCGTCAGCCTGGCATTTTTCTCAGTTCGACTAAATTCTCAAGCTGACCGGACGCGGGAGAGAACTCCGCCGCGCGTGCTGCTCCGCCTGCGATAAACGGCGGTCGGCGGTCTTAGCGGGCCGGGGCAGGGTACGATTGCCCCTCTTGTTGCGCGGCCAAAGGCATTGAGAAATGGATATGCCCGACAAGCCGCTTCCCCCCCTCTTTCCTGAGGACCGGGCTCATCCGCCCTTCCATCCTGACCTCGCCCTTTCCGGTCTGAGAAACAAAAACGACGTTATTTTTTTGCTACAACTTGAGCCGGGCAAGGATCTGCGCGGTTATGGCCTGCAGGGGCTGGGTGGCTTTAATTTCAATGAACTCAGTATCGCTGCGGTAATGGGAGATGAGGGGCTCGGTCTGGTCCCTGTACACCATGATGCGCTGTTTTACAATGTTCGCGCTGTCATCCGCCCTGGCCGAGATAGGGCCGCTGCACTTATCGCAGACATTTTCCAGGAGAGGCTTGCTGGTGACGAGGTTATAGACCATGCCGCAGCCGGGGCAGACGCGCCGCCCTTCCAGTCGCTTGATAGCCTCCGCCTCCGGAAGGTTCAGGTAGACCACCGCGTCCACGGCGGCAGAGCGCGAAGCCAGCCACTTGTCCAGCTCTTCCACCTGCTCCATGGTGCGCGGGAAGCCGTCCAGCAGCAGCCCGCGCTTTTCGGCGGAAAACTTCTCTTTCAGGATCCTTATGATGAGGCTATCCGGAACCAGGCGCCCCTGCGACACATAATCCCCCACTTCCTGCCCGAGCGGAGTTTTCTTGCCCATTTCGGCCCAAAAGGTATCGCCGGGGGAGAAATGCACCAGATTAAGTTTTGTCGAAATAGCCCGCGCTTGCGTTCCTTTGCCGGAACCGGGACTGCCTAAAAGTACGAGGTTCATTTCAAACTCCTATCCACTCGGTGTATCTTTGACGCGGAAGCATTATTTATCGCCAGTTCCAGACTTGCCCTTATCATTCCGAGGTCTAAAATTTATTGGGAAGCGCTTCCCTGCCGTCTATTTTCATAATAATACAAAAAATAGGGGCGGTTCCTGTGATCCTGAAAAGTTCCGCTGCGCCCGGCTGCGGCCGGGCGGGTTAAGGCTGCGTGTTACTTTGTCCACGGATTCCCGCTCTACAGGTGCAGGCCGATGCCGGTCTCCATGTAGAAGGAGCCTTTGATGTACTCTCCGGGCAGCCAGCCGGTGTTCTTGCGCCCGGCTTTGAGCGTTAACAGGAATTCCCTGGATCTGTTTTCGCCGTAAGCCCACAGCGGGAGCCTGAGGCTCGCCCCGGCATTATAAACATTACGCAGCCTGCCGTACTCGGCCGCGGACACCGGCGTAGTATCCAGTATTCTGTTGACGGCCGGCTGCCGGCGCATTTCCCCGAATACTCCGGCGGTGACGGTACCGCCCAGAGGGATATTGTACACGTCAAAACCCGCGCCGCCGCGCCGCTGGTATTTATTGTCGCCCTTGCTCCAGAAAAGGTTGACCAGGGTTTTCCCGCGGCGGAAATAGTTGTCCTGGTAATACTCTATGCCGAAGGGCGAAAGGTATACCCTCAGGCCCGGCAGGTAACTCACGCCGGTGCCCGGCACGCGCAGCATGGGCAGGCGGGTCGTGTTCCCGGCATGGCCGATATAGTCCGCGCCGTAGCGGTAGAGCGCCAGCGCGAAGACCGGGTCCAGCAGCTGCAGCTGGTTGGCGCGCTGCAGGTCGTAGATCCCCAGCTTGTAGTCTTTAACATTAGCCACCCCGTAGCGGCCGGTATTCAGGTCCATCAGGTAGTTGCTGTAGTCCTCGGCGCTGCCGGACTTGCTCCTGCATTTCATCGGAGAATATCCGGTTGTGACCCCGTTATGATAAGGCACGCAGTCCTGGTCCACCTGTTTCCACTCGGTCTGCAGCCTGATGACCCGGTACCAGATGAGGTTCTCCAGCTGCGTCGAATTCACGGCCTCTTCGGCCAGGATCCGCCTGCCTTCGAAATAAGTCTGCTGGTTATGCGCCTCCCAGAGCGTGCTGTTGATGAGCGTGCTCACGTCCGGCCCCGCTTTGTTATAGGAGACGTCGTCGCTGTCCACAAGCTCCCCGCCGCCAAGGTAGACAGGCAGGATCTGGCTCAGGCGCCTGGTGACGAACTTATAGCTGCCGGGATAGTCGCGGGATATCTCCCTGGTCCGGGTGTCGTGGCCCAGCACATGGTCCTGGTTCTGGGGCGCTATGAACAGCACCATATCAGCAAAGGTGCTGGCGGTGCGCATGAAGACGCCTTTCGCGCCGCCGGTTCCGGACTTGTACGTCCAATTCTCCTTATGCGAGCTTTCCCACTGGTGCTTGACGCGCTGGGTTATGCGGTACGGCAGCATGAAACTGGTCACGCCCCAGCGGTTGATGCCCCAGTAATCCATGTGGGTCGGCTCCACCGAATAGGTCCAGTCTTCCATAATGAACGGCTCCATGGCCGGGGAGGCGCAGAGAGCGGGGGCGCAGGCGAGCAGCGAAAGACAGACGGCAAAAGCGTATTTTTTCATCATGATAGCTCCTAAGCGGGCTTATCGAAATACTTGGCGATAGCTATTCCCTCGCGCAGGGCTATCCGGCACGAGACCCTTCTCAGGAAACTGCCCAGTAAAGCGGATGATCAGGCTGCATCCCTCAATTTTACAAACAAAACCGCGGGGCATAGAATTTAACAACTCAGCATTGGTCTGAACAAAGGGGGGAAGGTCAGTCAGTTGGTAAACCGATACCTCAGCAATGCCCAGAAGGCCGAAACGGCGTCCCGCCAGCCGATTTTCTTTCCTTCAAAAGCCGTCCTGGCTTTGTAATTAATGGGCACCTCGCGTATGCGGTACCCCCGTTTCAGAACTTTGGCCGTCAGTTCCGGGCAAATGTCGAAACGATTTGACCGCAAATTCAACGATTTCAGCACCTCCATTCGAAAAAGCTTGTACGCGGTCGCCTCGTCGGTGATGTGCGCGCCGTACAAAATGTTCGCCGTCCACCGCAACAGGTAGTTGGCCAACCGGAAGCGGAACCGCATGTTTTCTATCCGTCCCAGGAACCGTGAGCCGTAAACCACATCGGCGCTTTCCTCCAGGAACGGAGCCAGCAGCCGCGGATAATCGTTCACATCGTATTCCAAGTCGCAATCCTGTATCACCAAAATGTCGCCCGAGGCCTTTTCAATAGCCGTTCGCACGGCGGCGCCCTTGCCGAGGTTTTCATCATGGGTGAGGTGATAAAAATTAATGCTCCCTTTTAACTTCTCAAGGTTCGCGGCAGTCCCGTCGGTGGAGCCGTCATCCACCACAATGACCTCCTTTTGGACATCCGGAGGCAGCGGCACGGCCAACACCCGCCGGATCACCTCATCCACATGCTGCGCTTCATTGTAAATAGGGATAGCAATGGAAATCTTCATTGAGGCGCCGCTTTCAATTGATAGAGGTTAATGTGGAATGCGTCAAAAAACAAAAAACCTGCTTTCTTTTTTGTTATTGGTTCGAAATACCGGCGTATGATTGCGTCGATTTGCTTAATATTGCGATAATGCCGCCCGGCTCCCGGGCCGCTTTCCTGCGAAAACGACCCCTTAACCAAAAATCTGCCAAACTTGTAGAAAAAACTCTCCACGGGTCCCGAAACTATCAAATACCCGTTGTTCTTCATTGCCTTCACGAGGCTTCGCAGCACATCCTCGATATTCTCGAAGTGCTCCAACACATCCAGAGCGGTGATTGCATCGAATTGCTTCACATACCGCAAGTTCAATATGTCCGCTTTTACGAACCGGACGTTTCCCCACTTCTGATTTAAAGTCTCTGTATTGACGTTTAAGTCAACACCAACAACCTCCTGAACCCCCGCCACATCCTTTATTCTGGATGTAAACAAACCATCTCCACATCCGACATCTAAAACGCTTGCGGCCTTCACCCTTTCCAAATAATGGATCGCCGCATCATGCCTCCCCAAAAACAATTTCCGCACCTGCCGGTTCGACGAATAATACTCCGGCACGATCTCTTTCAAGCCAATATTATATTTATGATTGTTATCTGCCGTCATTTGTCATTTACACTTGCCTGATCACGTTTTTCAAAGTCACGGCTCCAATTCTGCGGGAGCGGTTTAGTCTCAAGATTATTTTAAGCCATCGGGGTCCATATCCCGGCGACAGGCGCGGGTTCTTTCGTGCCCGCTTCCAACAACTATCCGGCTTTATTTTTTGAAGGGCTCTTTTTATCCAGTTTTAACAGGATCATGTAAGTGAAGGCGCCTATCGCCGCCATGGCCAGCCCGAAGGCCGGATAGGAGATCCGCCAGTTGGAGGGGCCGGTTATCATGCTCCATTCCGACATGCCGAATATTCCGGCCAGCAGCGTCAGCGGCATAAAGATGGTAGTGATGAACGTCAGGCGCCTGACGGTGGCGTTGGTGCGGTTGGCGGTCAGGCTCATCTGGTTGTTCACCATGGAAAGGTACATTTCGGTCAGGCTCAATATCACTTCCCGGTATATTTCCGCTTCCTCGTAATATTTCGTAAGGTGATCGTAGACGTCCCGGAAATGGTATATGGCCTTCTCTCCTATGAAGGGGGAGTCCCGCCGGCAGAGCTTTATGAAGATCTCCCGCTCATAGAAAAGGCTTTTGCGCATAAGCAGGATATTCCGCCTTAAATTGACGAGCCGGGACATGCGGAAACCGGAAAGGTCCTTGATTATGCTCTCCTCCGCGTCGTCCACCTCGGTTTCCATCATGTCTATAGCTGTGTGTTTTGCGTCCATAACATGGTCGAGAAGGGCGTGCAGCAGAAAATCAGGGCCCTGGCCCAGGTTCGGAGCTTCCCGCCGTAAGATCGGAGTGATCTCATTGTCTTCCCAGTGCGCGGCGCCGCCTCTTCCGCCCACTGTCACGAGGAAATGGGCGCCTATGATGAAATCTATCTCTCCGGTGCTGAAAGCGCCGTCCTTATAGCAGAAAGAATTCGTCAGCAGGAACGAAGTCGTCTCGTAGTTGTCTATTTTGGGTATCTGGGCCTCGTCGAGGCAGTCGTCGACCGACAAGGGGTGGACACCAAGCAGTTCAATAAGGGGTTTAAGGTCCTCGGGCGAGGGGTTCCGGAAATCAAGCCAGGCATAGCCGCCCCCCGCGGCCGAGCGTGCCGCCTCTTCAGCGGAGCGCCTAGGCTGGAGCGCTCCCTGCGAATTTACCTGAAAAAATCTGTGTTCGGCCATATATCTCCTGACAGCGAATTATGCGGAGAGGAACGGATCGCGCGGATCAGCTCCGATCCGTGACTTTTCCGCAATTCATTCCACGATCATTCCGTTCCGTAAATCTTATCAATTATCTGTTCCCGCAAATTCGTTTTCCGCGCGGCTTCGAAAAGCGGCGGGCTGGCGGTCCGCCAGCAGCCACGCCGCGGCGAGAACGAGCCGGGCCATGCGCCGCACCTGGCCGGGGTCCAGTTGAGCCGGCGTATCGCCGGGTTTGTGGTACTGGGGGAAGTAATTCCCGAAGAAGCGGGCGAAAGGCACATCGCGGCGGGCGAACTCCCGGTAGTCGCTGCCGCCGTTTCGGCCGTCGGTCCAGTCCAGATGCAGGGACATGCCTGTGCCGCGCCCCGCCCTGGCCAGGATGGGCCCCATATCCCGGCGGTTCTCCGGGAGACCGGGTTCGGCGAAGTACGCGGGGTCCAGTCCGTCAAAAAAGGCGCGCGCGTCCTTAAGGCCCGAAGCCTTGGCAAGGGCTTGAAAGTCCGCCGTCGTCCAAGGGTGGGCGATCATGTCCATGTTCAGGTAAGCATCGGTCGCGGCCAGCGGCCAGCGGGGCTGCCGGGTATAATAACCCGAGCCGAACTTCCCCTCTTCCTCGCCCGTCCAGAAGGCGAATAAAAGCGTGCGTTTAGGACGCGCCGCGCCCGCGGCGATCGCATTTGCTATCTCGAGCAGGGCCGCAACTCCGGAGGCGTTGTCGTCGGCGCCCGGGTGAAGGACGCCGCCCGGCATACCGAGGTGATCCATGTGGGCGCCTATCAGGACGGCCTTATTACGCAGCGCCGGTTCCGTACCCTCCAGCTTGCCCAGCACATTGAACCCTTGGATCGTCCGGACCTCCCCTCCGATGGTAAGGTCCGCAGTGCCTTCCAGGCCTCCTTTGGCAAGGGCGCCGAGCTCCGGCGTAAGGGCCGCGCGCGCCAGCGGCGGTTCGCCCGGAAGCGCCCCGCCCGCGGCCGCCAGGAAATATGGGAAAGCGGGCTCCTTGCCTTCGGCTATGCGCCGGTCGAGGCCAGCCACCAAGGCGACGGCGGCCCTGGCGCCCAACTGCTCCAGCAGCGCCAGCCGGACATCATAACGGTCGGCAGCCCGCGCCGGAGCGTATTTTTCAAGTATCTCCGGTTTCTGCCAGGCCGCCCCGGGCGGGACGCCGTCAAGGAAGACCACGACCTTGCCCCGCACGTCGAGGCCGCGAAAATCGTCGTAGTCAAGGGCAGCTTCCCTGATGCCGTACCCGGCGAAGACCATGGGACCGGAAATGGTCCCCGGCTCAAAGGGCGGCAGTACCGCGTCTCTGCCCGACCGGAAGGTGAAGGCGCCGGAACGGGTGTGCAGGCGGAGGCTGCTCTTCCCCGGCCTCACCTGGCGCAGCGGCACGGACTGGAAGTATGAGTCGCCAAGAGGAGGAATGCCGGCGGCTTTCAACTGCTCCGCAAGGTAGCGGGCGGCGGCGTCCAGTCCGCGGGTTCCGAGGCCGCGGCCCTCCCGGCGCGGGTCCGTGAGGAAGGCTATGTGGGCAGTAAGGCGCGGGGTTTCGATGCGGTCCACGGCTGCTGAAAGCGGTGCGGGCAGGGCTTCGGGGCGGACGGCGCGGATGAAATCCCCGGCAGTGTCCCTTGAGCCGGACGGGACCAGGGGCGCAGCCAGCCTGAAAACAGCGGCAACGGCCGTCGTAAGGATCATCAAGGACAGAATTTTAACGATGTTGTTTTTTATGATCACGTCTCCCGGTTGTAAGATAAAGGCGGCGCCCGCGTTCCTCCCCGCCTCGCGCTTTTCATGTTGTAGAGACCGCCGCTAACCCGGTCCGTAAATTCTACCTCTTTACGGCTTTGGCGGCTATGAAAAAAGCCAACGCTATTTAAACAGATTCAGATATTCTTCCAGAGAAAAGAGGCGGTTGCGGGAAAAGCCGGTTATCTCGCGCACCGGATTTTTCAAAAGCTTGCGGGTGGTTGAAAAATAGGCGCGCACCGAAACAAAACCGCCGGGACTCCCCGGCGGCTCGGAAAGGCGCCCGGCGCCTTTTACCTTTTCTGCAATTACAGGTTATTCCGGCGGTAGCGCTCCCACATGCCGTCGTACAGGGCCTCCGGGCTGGAAGCCACTCCCAGCCGCGAGAAGAAAGCGCAGATGTTGCGAAGATCGCGCAGCAGCAACGCAGGCGCGTTGGGATTGCGCCGGGGGTCCGAAGCCTGAGGGAAGTCTATCACCACCGGCCCGCCCCGGTAGTACAGCACATTGTACGGCGACAGATCTCCGTTTTACAGGCGTGGCAGGGCGCAGCTAAGCGCCCGTCCTCCGTGGCGGAGCCGTCAGTCTTATGGTGCTACAGTATGGTCAGTAAAAAAAAGAGGCGGCTTCCGCGGTCTTCGCGTCGTCGGGTATGTTCATATTTATTTCCGTCATAGTTGCGCCTCCTTTCTGCAGAGTATAGATATTATCCCAAACCCCGGCGATTAAAAAGGTTCACCGGGCAAGCTGCTGCCGGACTGCACGCACATGTCCGTCATGAAATTAAAGCCGAGGAAATAAGTGCTGCCCTGCGTCTCGACGGCCCAGGTCATCCTGCGGCTGTCAAACTCGCGGTCCACTCCCGCCTGGCGCTGCCGGTATGCCATGAACGTCGAGGTGGAATAAGGCCAGGCCGGCGCCCCGTTGACGGTCTGGCTTTGGGCCGGGCCGCCGCATTCCGCCAGCCAGGGGTCCGTGCCGCTCCTCCGGCATCTGCCGGGCTCCCAGTACAGCGAAACAAGAGCGGGCCAGTCGCGCAGGTCCTCTTTTTGCTGGCGCAAATAGCCCAGGTTGTAGGAGGTGACGGCGCCGTAGAACAGCGGCAGGCTGTCCGCCCCTTCCGGGGCCAGCAGGGACAGCTTAAAGCCGCCCGCCTCATCCCACTTCATCGACAGCTCAAGGTACGGCCGCCGCTGAAAGCAGCTAAGTGAAATTGCTTTCTCAACGGCCGGCGCTTCTCCGTCCGCCGACCAGGCGGCTGCTCCGGGGAGCAACAGGCAGAGCAAAAGGGCGAGTCTGTTCATAAGCGTAATACTTTCACTGTATCCGGGTTCTGTGGATATTTTACTAATTTGCAGCCTGCAGAAGGCTCCTGCCTTTTCCCCCGGCCGGCCCGAGCTTCCCTAAAGCGCGAATAGAGCATTGTCTCAACTCCGGGTCTTCGTCTTTAGCCAGCTCCGTCAGCAGCGGCACCGCCGCTCCGGCGCCGGGGCCCAAATCCGCAAGCGCACAGGCGACATTGCGCCGGGTCTCTATATCCTTGTCTTTCAGCGCGGCCATGAGCCGCGGGAGGGGATCGGCGGCGATACGCGCGAAGGCAGCGGCCGCGGTAACCCCCACGGTGGAATTCAGGCCTGTGTCATTCAGCATCATTAAGAGAGCCGGGATGGCCGCACCAGCCGCCGGCCCGAGCTTTCCCAGCGCGCGGGCCGCGTGGCAGCGCACATTCGGCTCTTTGCTTTTCAGGGACTGTATCAGCGCAGGGACTAGCTTTGCCTTTGCCGGTTCGCTCAATGCTTTCAGGTCTTCGCCGGCCTCCTCTCTCAATATCTCGTCCATGGAAACCAGCCTGTCCGAGACACTAACCCTGCGGTAAATGACGAACCCGGCCGTGGCCACCAGAAAAAAGATGCCCATGAACATGCGCGCGCGTTGCTCTGCTGTTTCCATGCCCCCTCACTCGCTTCTGGATCTGAAGGCGGCCAGGTCGTCAAGGCCGACCTCCTGGTCTATCTCGTCGAGCACCCAGCGGCCGTCTTCGCGGGTGAACTTCCACAGCTCGGTAAATTTCCCCGTTTCCTCGGGCTTTCCCTTGATCACTTCCCCGCCGGGGTCGGTGACCGTATAATCGATCATCGAGCCCTTGATATAAACCCGGAAAAGGTCTTTCGAGTTGTCCGTGTAATCGATCGCTTCGACGATCTTGGCCTCGATGAGATTTATGTTTTTCAGGATGTTCTTTTCCCCGTCCTTTATCATCAGGTCGGTCTGCGCCTTATGCTTATCGTACAGGCGCCGGCTGATGTAGCCCCTGGCCAGGTCCTGATTCCTTTCCGTCCACGCTTCCTGCACCTTGAAAAAGCATTCCTCTATCCTTTGTTTCAGGCTCTCCATTCTCCAGCCGCTGTCGGAAGCGGCAAACTTTTCGATGAGGGCCGCGGCTTCCTTATTCTTCTGCGCGATCCTGTAGTGGAGAATGCCGATATAGATCAAGATGAACGGGTAGAGGATAATTCCCATGATACCGCCCCCGCCCCCGCCGCCTCCTCCGCCGCCGGCGCGGGCGCAGAGGTCAGCCGGAAGCAAAGCGGAAAGCAGTAAAAGAAGACAAATGCTCCCGCAGCCGCAAGAAACCGTATTTTTTATTCGATTATCCATTGTCTTTCCCCCCTACTATAAAAGTCTCCAGGTGTTTCCCCTACTTCTTCTCAAGTAAATGGAAGAACCCATTTACCACCCACAGCACCAGGGCGAAGGCGAGAGCCCACCAGAAACTGGCGACCCTGAAGCCGGGGACCAAAAAGCTGACCAGCTCTACCAGCCCGCCGATAATAACGAAAGTGAACAAGCCCAGGGTAAGGATGTTTATCGGGAGCGTAAGCAATAAAAGTACAGGCCGCAGAACGGCATTGACCACGCCCAGCACCACGGCCACCACCAGCGCGGTAACAAAACCGTCCAGCGCGACCCCCGGCAGTATCCTGGCAGTCACAAAAACCGCAAGCGCGCTCAAAACTATATGGATTATTACTTTCATCCCTCAATAATACCAATTTATTAAAATACCCCGTCTTGTTTGAAAACTAAAAAGCCAAAGTTATCGAGTTATCGTGCAACGTCCCCCATCTCCATCTTCCTACAGGCCCGCTTTTTGCTAAACTTTTATTATGGACAGGGAGTTTAGTGAAGTTGGGCGGGCGGTATAAGGCGCTTATGAAAAACACAGATATAAAACAGGAAAAACCTGATCTTCTGAAGCGGATGGCCAGCGTGACCAGTCACGAAATACGCAATCCTCTGGCCATCATCGCCAACTCAATTTATTACATCAAAACCAAATTAAGCGCCGGCGGGGCGGCTGTCGACCCCAAAATAGCGAAACATATAGGGATAATCGAGGGAGAGGTAAAGCACAGTAACGAGGTTATCGAGGAGATACTCTCTTTCACCCACACGAAGGAACTAAACTGCGCTCCGGCCTCCGTGAACTCCGCCATCAAGGATATGCTGGATTCTTACATCTTCCCGCCTTCCATCACGGCAAAGGCCATCCCCGACCCCGCAGATCCGTGCGTGAACGCGGACATGAAAACTATCTCCTGCGCGCTCCGCTATGTCCTCGACAATTCGGTGCAGGCCATGCCGGAAGGCGGCACAGTGACCATCGAAGCCTCTCACGGCGATAAGAGGGCGCTTCTGACCATCACCGACAGCGGCCCGGGGCTGCCCGACGGCGACGGCGAAAAAGTCTTTGAACCTTTCTTCACCACCAAGCCGCGCGGCGTCGGGCTTGGCCTTACCATCGCGCGCAAGTTCCTGGAGCAGCAGGGCGGCACCGCCACGGCGCAGAACGCCGCCCCCCGCGGCGCCAAAGTCACATTGTCCCTGCCGCTGCTCCCATAAAATATCTTAATGGAACCTGACCTGCGGTGTTTGACCCGTGCCGATATTGAAGCGGCGCTGACGGGCCTGGGCGAGAAGCCGGGGAACGCGGGCGCGGTATTTATGGCCGTGCACCGCCGCGGCGCCGTGGACCTGGCGCAGCTGCCGAACGTGCCAGCGCGCGTCTGCCGGGCGCTTAGCCGCGCCTTCACGCTGGCGCCCCTGCCCTTGCCTGAGCGCAAACTGGTTTCCGCGGACGGCACCAGGAAGCTGCTCTTCCGGTTCCCGGGGAACGCGCCAGCAGAATGCGTGGTGCTGCCGGGCAAAGACCAACAGATCGCCTGCCTCTCGTCGCAATCCGGCTGCGCCTGCGGCTGCACCTTCTGCGCTACCGGCGCACTTGGGCTTAAACGCTCGCTTACGCCAGCGGAGATAATAGCCCAGTTCGAAGCCTGCCTGCGCGAGGCCGTGGACCTGAAGAGCCTGGTCTTCATGGGCATGGGCGAGCCTTTCCTGAACTGGGAGAACGTCAAGAAAGCCATCCTGATACTTTCCGACAGCCGCGGCCGCCATTTCCCGCAGGTGAAGATGACGGTCTCGACGGTGGGCGTGATACCGGTCATTAAGGAACTTACAACCTCGAACCTGCGGGTGAGGCTCGCCGTCTCGCTGGTGGCGGCTGACCCGGCGCTGCGCGCGCGCCTGGCGCCCATGGAAAGCACTTACCCGCTGAACCGCGTGCTGGCCGCCGTAAGGGAATACTGCCGCGCGCGGCAGGCGCTCGTTATGCTGGAGTACATCCTGCTCCCCGGCGTGAACGACCGACCTTCCGATTCCGCCTTGCTGGCTAAACTTATAGAAGGCATCCCCTGCCGCCTCAACCTGATCCCCTACAACCCGCCCGGCGGCCCCGGCCCCGCAACGCCGCGCATAAAGGAGTTCCAGCAGGAACTCATAGCCGCCGGAGTGCGCGCCTACCTGCGCCAGGAGAAAGGCGCCGACATAGCCGCCGCCTGCGGCCAGCTTGCCGCAAGGGCTGACAATTAGAACAAAACCGCCGGGCTTCCCCGGCGTTCTCGTATGCCACAGCGGCCCTGATCTGCTTCTACTGGCTGGCGAAGGCGGCTCTTATCAGCCTGCCCAGGCGGGTCGGGAGGTCCGGGTAGCGCTTGCGCAGCTTTTCGATGTACTTGTTTCCCAAGGGGGTCAGTTCCCAAGTGCTCGCGTTATAGAGCTGGTCCTTCGGGGCCTTCGGGGTGCGCACGACCTGCAGCAGGGTAGCGTACACCAGGCGATCTTCCAGCGCGTCCCTGTTGCCGCCGCAGCTATCCGCCGAGGAACACTTGAGCATCAGGTAATGCCCGGACTCATCTAAACGGCCCAGCGCGAAGGCCACGGAGCCCGGGAAGTAACGGTTGGGCTCGGCCGATTCTATCTCTCTGTTGCGCAGTTTAAAAACTTCTACAAAGCCCGCTGAAACAACGCCCCAGTTCAGCGCCGGGATTTCTTTATAGTCGGACGCTTTGGACGCCGCCCGGGATTTTCCGGCGGCCTCGGCCGGGGGCGTAACGGAGAGCAGCAGACCGGAAAGAAGTGCAAGAGACAGGATAGATAGGCGCATAGTTTTTAGTTTAGATAGTCACTGGCCGCAGCTTTAAAGCTTGAGCGACATCATGGCATGAAGCTTAAAAGCGCAGTACTCGATCTCGGAATTCGGTCCGAGTTTTTGCGCTTCTTCAAGCACGGCGTCCGTGTCGGCACGGTGCTCCTTGTCCTCCAGCAGCCTGTCGCAGGTTTTTTCCAGAACCGAGTGATCGGTAGAACCCCAATTTCTGAGGATCCAATAATAGTCTTCCCTGGCCTTTTCCGGCCGGCCGAGTTTTTCAAGAGCGAGCCCGCGGCTCAGGCGCACCTGCCGCCCCTCAGGATTGAGGCGCACCGCCTCGTCGTATTCCTTCACGGCCGCCTCCCAGTCGCCCGCGTCCTGTTTCAGAACGGCGCGCATGCGCCGCGTGACGGGATTGTCCGGCTGCAGCTTGAACGCGCGGCCCAGATAATAGTCCGCGCGCTCTGGTTTCGAGAGCTTGCGCGAAGCCTCGGCCATGCCCCACAGCACGGGCAGGTTGTCCTGGGCCAGTGTCTCGGCGTCTATCAGGGTCTTTTCGGCCATCTTGGTCCTGTCCTGTGACAGATAGTAAGTGGCGAGGTTCAGCCTTGGGGTCAGGAACAGCGGCTCGGCCTCTATAGCGTCCCTGGCCTCCCGGATGGCCATA
The DNA here is from genome assembly GCA_903873295.1 of uncultured Elusimicrobia bacterium. Lineage (GTDB taxonomy): Bacteria > Elusimicrobiota > Elusimicrobia > Elusimicrobiales > UBA9959 > UBA9959. The sequence continues at coordinate 20,567 of CAIQNV010000068.1, read as the reverse complement.
GCCTCGGCTTCGTCGACGAAGTCGTTGGCCGCTTTCGCGGTTATTATATCCACGGCGTAGGGGTTAGCCGCCAGCGCCCGCTTGAAAGCGTCGTCGATACCCAGCCGCTGGAGTTCCAGGGGAGAGTCGTACTCCGGCAGATACTCCGGGAATTTGTAACCCTTCTCTTTAAGGGTCAGCAGCCCTTCGTAGAAGTATTTCAACTGGTGGAGCACGATGGCGCGCACGCCCAGGGCTTGCGGCAGTTCCGGAGCCAGCTTCAGCGCGGCGTAGGATCTTTTCATCGCCAGGTGCGTCATTTCCAGGGACTTGGCGTAGCGCTCAAGGTCCCTGTTATAGACTGCCAGGTAGTAGGCCGCCTGCGCCGTGCCGACCAGGGCAAGGGCGTAGGCGGGGTCAAGCTGCTCCGCCTTCTCAAAATGAGCCAGCGCCGACTGAAGCTGGCCCTCCCAATCCGTGCCGAAGATAAGCGCGTCGCGGCCGGCCACGTACTCCGCGTAGGCGTCCTGGTTGGTGGTGCCGTGCCGGAGCGTGGAAAAAAGCGGCGCCTCTTTATCCGCGGCGGCCAGGTTCAATTCTTTGAACACTTTAAGGCACAGCTTCTCATAGAGGTCGAAGAGCTCGTCGTAAGGCCCCTCAACCTTCATATCTGAAGCGACCGGCTGGCCGGTCCTCAGGTCGGTGAGCCTCGCCCGGATCACTATCCTGTCGTTATTAAGGTCGAACTCGCCGGAAAGGAGGAGATCCGCCTTGAGCAGCCTGGACAGGGCGCCCGCATTCTTCGCGTCCACCAGGCCGGTGCGCTGAAGGCGGGCTTCCTTAAGCAGGCCCTCGAAATAGGCGCGCTCCAGCACCTGGACGCGCCTGGACGGGGCCAGGGACAATAACCCGCTGATCAAGCTCTCCTGGATGCCCGATTCCAGGTAGGAGCGGTTCGCCAGGCCGATGGTGTCCTTAAACCCGAGCACGCCCACGCGCAGGGGCTTGGCCTCCTGCGGCTGCGCACGCGCGCCGGACGCGCACAAAAGCACGGCCAGCGCCGCGCGCAGAAGCACGGTTATTTCCCTTCCTTTTTCTCAGCCGCCGGTTTGGCGGGCGGAGTGAACGAGAAGCCTTTGACCACGGATTCCACCACCTCCGCCAGCCGTTTGTCCGCCGGGTCGACATCCGGCCTGAAATACACCTGCACCAGGTAAGCCCACTTGCCCTTGCGGAACAGGTCGAAGGAGGCCGCCACCTGGGCGGGTTTCGCGGCGTGATACATATACCTCAGGCCGGCGCCGGCCTGCGGATAGGAGGTCTTGGTGATTATCGGCTTTACCAGGTCCGTGATGCGCCGGGCTTTCCCTTCCGCGTCCAGCACCGGGGGCAGCGAGTCCACGCGCTTAATGGCGTCATCCATCAGTTCCGCATCCGACAGTTCTGCCTCGTTATCAACCACGTACACCCTGCCCTTGAAGGAGCTTTCGGGGTCCACATCCGGATGAATGTAGAATTGCGCGGTCAGAGGATCGGTCTTCACGTCCCCTGAACCCGGGCTGAACAGGCACTTGTCCGGGCAGGTGAGCCAGAACCCGTACTCCTTGTCCGCATAGACCCTGTCCTTGATGGAATAAGCCTCGGTCTCGAACAGCCGGAGGTTGCGGATATTGGCGATCACCGCGTCCCAGGCCTCCTGGTCCTTGCTGCCGGCCTGGGCCAGGATGGCGATCCCCGGCGAAGTTTTATAGTAGATGAAGCCGGAGGTCTCTTCTGCGCCGGGTATTAACCCGACGGTAACTGCGGGCCGCCGCGCCTGCCGGGGGGTTTCGTTCTTTATGAACTGGGGCTTCAGATAGCCGACATACCCCTTTATGCCGGCATCGTCCCGCTGCGGGAAGATGCCCTTGATGGCGGCGGTGGCGTAGGCGTCATCCGTCAGCGGAGCGTCCGGCGCGGCGAAGGTGTAGATCCACAACCGGAACCTGTCGCTCACGATACGGCTGCGCTCATGCTTGTTCGGAGCCTCGATACGGATATTGAACGCGCCGTAGCTGGCCCCGAACTCGACGAAATAGCCGTTCTTATAGTCCGCAAAATAGCCGGCTTTGCTGTAGGTCTCGGGTTCCGCCGCCTGCGCCGCGGCACAAAGCAGGCTGAAACACAGTGTCAGTATCAGGTTCATGGTTTATCCTCCGTTTTTGGTTGCAGTTTTTTGAACTTCTCCGACAGGTCCTTGGCCATGCTTTTCGATATCTTGAGCGCCTTCTGTCGTTTACCCTCGGCCCTCAAAGCGAACAGTATCTCACCGGTCTCGACGTCCACCACCCGCGCGGTCACCAGCAGCTTCTTCTCGATCTCCTGGAACCCTCCCAGCACGAACGCGTTCGCGCCCAGCAGCTTTCCCATCTGCGCGGCTGTCGCCTGGTCGAACACGCCCGAGAGCGCAAGTTTCTGTTCCGCCAGGATCTTCTCCAGCTCTTTGCGCTCTACCACTTTCAGATAGGGTTTCGGCGTCTCGGTAAGCTGGGCCGTGACCTCCTCCATGAACACAAGGCTGAGAGGGTCCGGCGCCGCATCTGCCGTGTTATTCCTGAACGGGAAAACCACCAGCACCCAGCGCTTCCCGGTCCCCGCCCTGGCCGGCGCCTGTGCGCAGGCCGTACCGGATAAGATCAGGAAGACCGTAAAACCTGCCGCGAGCATTTTGGCTGTCATGTGTGCCCTCCACGAAGTTGGATCAAACATAAAGCTGTACCGTATGAGAAGCAGCAACTAGCCGCCGGGGACCGGCAGGGGCATATAGCCGGTTGTTCTGGGGCCGAAGCGTAATTAAACGTAAAAAAATAACTGGAATATGAAACATATCCCCCCTAAAAGTCAAAAACGCGCCCCGAACTATAATACAAAAGCGGCAGTATTTTTTCAATAACCCCGTAACGCACAAAGCCCGGGGCCAAGCCGCTCACACTCTTACAAGAACAAAACCGCCGGATTTCCCGGCGGTAATGCTGAATTTCAAGACCTGAGGCCGCTCCCCCTTCTGCCTTTTCCCTTCGAATAATTAAGCTGGGTCTCTACCAGCTTTTTAAAAACCAATATCAGGTTCTCGCTTTGCGCCTTAAGGTTTTCATAGCCTGCTTCTTCCGCCTCTTTGCATAAATAGTAGAGGGCCTCTATGGTGGAAATACAATGTTCCCTGGGCTGTTTTTTTATCGCGAATTGGGAGGTATAGCCGCGGGAAAAAGAGAGCCGGGGCAAGGCGCGGAGATTCCGGCTTCTGTATAAAAGTCTCCTGGCGCATTCCCAGGTCCCGTCGATAACAAAGATCAGAAGAGTTTTCCCTTCCGTGGAGAGATCCTTCCCCAGGGTTTTGAAATTCACGGCTTCTGGTCCGGGGTACAGGACCAAAGGGTAATAGGAGGGGTCCTGCAGCAGAGAATTAACCCGTTCATCCCGCGTAAAATCGGTCCCTATTAAAAGCTCCGCGTTCTTCAGGCATAATTTCGCAAGCCGGGCTGTCCCCGTCTTTTGTCTTTTGGCTTCTTTGGCATGCATGAGGATCACGAAGCGCATCCTCGTAGGGAAGGGTTTTATGCTGCCGCATAAACAGTTTTTCTTCGCCCTATAACAGACATAGCACTCCTCGCGGTTAGCGCTTTGTACCTCTTTTGAAAGATCGGTTTTTTTTAACATGAAAGTTTGAACCACCGGGGCCATCCGCTTAATAAAAATATTCTAGCAAATGGGAATTAGTCATAATCCCTGCCCGCGCAGTTAAGTTTTAAAAAAATCTTCTGGCGCCTATTCTCTTATGCTAAAATATTTTCAAGGGATTGAGAATAAGTTAGTTAACTGATCGACAATGCCCCCTGTTCCAGGGTCGCGCAGTTCGGCCTGGGGATTTAGAGAGAGATATGATGCCCCTCTTAGAGAGGCACAAAGGGAAAAAACATATGAAAAAACATGGCACAGTAGCGCTTATCATCGGGATGCTGGCTCTCGCCGCAACCCTGGGAAGAACGGCATGGGCCGAGACGGCACAGGATAAGGCAGCGGCTATCACGCAGTTGAGTGGTATTGTGGTCGGAACTGGTCTTAACTCAGTTCCTTCTCCCGAGGGAGCGGCTGCGGCGGCCGGAGAACCTGTCTTGAAGATAACTTCTTTCAACATGATCGAATCGAGCACCCGCCTCGCCGAAATCTGCGGGAAGGTGACGGGCAGCGACGCTGAAGTCACGGTGGTGCGGATATTGGTCGATCCCAAAACCAGCACCCCCGGGGCCTACAACATACTGGCGGCTACGGATGGCGCGTTTTGCTCGGTAGTCGTCACCTACACAAAAACGGCCACCGCCTCGGTCAAGATCCTTGGAAAGGATTCCACCTCTAAGGTCGTAACCGCCTCGGAGAGGAATACAAGGTAATTGTTCCCGTCGGTAAGGAACTTGCGGCTCCGGGACAGAGAGAAGAAAATTATGTCCCGCTGTAGGCGGCAGGTAAGCGGATCCTGGTTCCTGAGGACGACTTAAAAAGAACCCTTTGGCAAATATGCCAAAGGGTTTTTTTATGTGCGGTTCCAGGATAATGCCCCGGCTTTTTGTATTATAGATAATGAAGACGGGAGAGATGTTTTGAGAAATTCTTTGGCGGCGAAAAAATAGAATTAAGGAGCACTTAATGCTTTCATTATCGGGATTGATGACCGAAAAAGAAGGTTTTAGCGCGCTGGTGATGGGCAACCACGCTCTGGCCCGCGCCATGGCCGAAGCCGGAACCGCCGTAGTCACCAGCTACCCCGGCTCGCCCACCCCCGAGATAGCGGACGCCCTGCTCGCCCCTCCGGAAAAAGACCGCCCCTGCCATTTTGAGTTCGCCGTGAACGAAAAGGTAGCCCTCGAGATGGCCGCCGGAGCCTCCCTCAACGGCCACCCTTCCGCCGTCTTCTTCAAATCCGTAGGCCTGAACGTCGCCGCCGATTCGCTCGTGCAGCTCGCCCTCATGGAACTTCTGGGCGGCATGGTCGTCGTCCTCGGCGACGATCCCGGCGCCAACTCCTCCCAGAACGAGCAGGACAACCGCTGGTTCGCCCGCATGGCCTATATCCCGGTCTTCGAGCCCGCCTCTCCTTCCGAAATTCATGTAATGTACAAAGAGGCCGCCGCCCTGGCCCGCGAACGCCGCGCCCCGGTTTTCCTTCGCCTCACCACCCATGTCTGCCACGCCCGGGAAACCGTAAAGTTCGGCGCCCTGCCGCCGCGGCATGACTGGACGCCGCGTTTCGACGCCGCGAACGGACCTTATGTCCCGATAACCGCCGCCGTCTTCCCGCTTAAGAAGCGCGCGCTCGAAAAACTGGAGGCCTGGGCCGCTTACGGAGAGAAGAGCGCTCTTAATATCGCCCATAGATCCCCTGCCGCCGGAGAGAAACGTTTAGGCGCGATAGCCGCCGGGCTACCGGCGCTCTGCCTGCTTGAAACCCTGCGCGCCGCCGGAGCCCCGGTAGACCTGTTGAAGCTGGGCCTGACCTATCCCTTGCCTGAGAAACTAATCGCGGAATTCCTGCGCGCGCATGACGAGGTCTATATCCTGGAAGAACTCGACCGCGTAATGGAGACGGAAATAAAAGCCCTGGCCTTTGACGGAGGCCTCGGCTGCCTCATACATTCACGGCGCGGTCATGGGGAGCTGATGGGTGAAATGACGCCCGAGCGCGCGCGGGCCGCCATAGCCGTTCCCTGGCCCGCCCTTTTCCCGGCGCCTGTAAAAAGCGCCTTTCCCGCGCCCGCCCCGCGCTCCCCGCAGCTGTGCCCCGGCTGCGGCCACCGCTCCGCTTTCCACGCCGTAAAAAAAGCGCTGCCGCCGGGCGCCATAACGGTCGGCGATATAGGCTGCCATTCCCTGGCCTTCCTGCCGCCGTACAAAATGGGAGAGGTGCTGTTCTCGATGGGGCATTCCGTCTCGACCGCCTCCGGCCTGGCCCTGAATAATTCAAGCCGCAAAGTTGTCGCCTTCGTGGGAGATTCAACCTTCTTCCATGCCGGAATGCCCGGCCTGGTGAACGCGGCGTCGCGCGACAGCGATATCACCCTGGTGCTGCTGGATAACGGCACCACGGCCATGACCGGCCACCAGCCCCGGCCCGGCAACGGCGAGATCGGCGAGCGTCTGGCGCTGTTCGAGATAATAGAGAAATTGGGTGTTAAATTCCTGCGCGAATGCGACGCTTACGACCAGCCCAGGCTCGCCGACCACCTGAAAGCCGCCATGGGACACAAGGGTTTCGCGGTAGTGATAGCCCGTCACCCCTGCATGCTTAAATTCATGCGCGAGCGGCGCCGGAACAGTCCCGGCTTGAAGACCCAGCCCGTGAAAGTGGCTCAGGGCAGCTGCGCGCGGCATTATGTCTGCGCGGCCGAGTTCGCCTGCCCTTCGTTTATAAGGCAGCCGGACGGCTCCGTTACGGTGAACACCGAGCTCTGCATAGGGGACGGTTCCTGCATGCAGACCTGCCCGTCGCAGGCTATAGGGAGGAAAAAATAATGGCGTTCAATATTTATATCTGCGGCGTGGGCGGACAGGGCATAGGTTTGCTGGCCGCGGCGCTCGCCCAGGCGGCCGCAAGGTCCGGCCTGGAAGTCCGCTCCTGCGATACTCACGGCCTGGCCCAGCGCGGCGGCGTGGTTTCTTCGCATATAAGACTTGGCGCTGACGCCCTGACCCCGCTGGTCCCCGAGGGCGGGGCAGACATCGTTCTGGCGCTTGAGCGCCTGGAGGCCCTGCGCGGCGCGGCGCAGTACCTGAAGAAAGGCGGCAAGGTGATATATTACGACACGGCCTACCAGCCGGTCAGCGTGCGCTCGGGGCAGGCGCAGTATCCTTCCGGCGAAGATGTCGCAAAACAGGTCAGCGCGATAGGCGGCGAAGTTTACGCAGTAGCCCTCGCGGATATCCGGGATCCGCGCATGCAGAATTCAGCCTTGCTCGGCCGCCTAGCCGCGCTGAAGGCTGTACCCGGCCTGGGAGCTGAAGTGATGGAGGAAGTTTTTAAAGAAGTAGTCCCGCCCGCAGCGCTGGAAGAAAACCTGAGGATCTTCCGTTCAGCGTCGGCTCATTAGCGCGGGAGCCGTACGCAAAGGCTCCTGCGCCTTTTCCATTTTTAAAGTTATCGAGTTATCGTGCAGCGTCCCCCCCGCTACCGCCCGCTATCTTCCCTTCTTCTGCCTTTTACCTTTTGATAATGGAGCTGTGTCTCGACCAGTTTTTTAAATGGAGCCATCAGGGCCTCGGCTTGCGCGTCAAGTTTTTCATAGCCGGCTTCTCCGGCCTCTTTGCATAAATAGTAGATGGCCTCTATGGTGGAAACACAGTGCGCCATCGGCTGTTTTTTAATTTTGAATTGGGAGATATAGCCGCGCGAAAAGGAAAGCCGTGGCAAAGCACGGATGTTCGGACTTCTGTTTAATAGGCTCCTGGCGCCGCGCCATGTCCCGTCTATGACAAAGACCAGAAGGGTTTTCCCTTCCGGGAAGGGGTCCTTCCCCAGGGTTTTGAAGTTCACGGCTTCAGGCCCGGGGTACAGGACGAAAGGGCTATAGGACGGATCCCGGAGCAGGGAATTCACCCGTTCGTTATTAGCAAAATCAGAGCCTACAATAAGTTCCGCATTCGTCAGGCACATTTTTGCGAGCCGGGCCGTCCCTGTTTTTTGCTTATGGGCTTCCTCGCTATGCATGAGGATAACGAAGCGGATCCTGGTAGAGAAGGGTTTTATGCTGCCGCACATACAGTTCTTTTTCACCCTGCGGCAGGCATAGCACTCCTCGCGATTATCGCTTTGGACCTCTTTTGGAAAATTATTTTTTTTGATCATGAGAACTTCCGACAAAACTATTTTAGCAAATGGAAATTACCCATACCCCACCCGCCGCGCGAACGAGCCTAAAGGACTCCGCCCGTCTGCCCCGGCGGTTTCGATCAAAAGGCTGCTGCCTTTTCCCTTCTTTTACCCGGCGTTTCGTCGGACGAAGGTTATAAGGTAAACTTGTATCTATGAGAGCCCGCTGGTTTCATCATCCGCTGGACCGGGAGATATCCAAGATAACCGTACCGGCCTTCCTGGGGTTCCTGGGCTTCATCCTTTTCGACGCGATCAACATTTTCTGGGTGGGCAAGCTGGGAACCTCCGCCATAGCCGGCGTGGCCTCGGCCGCCTTCCTGACCTGGGCGGTCATGGCGGCGATGAACGCCACCGCCACAGGCGCCAATAGCCTGATCGCCCAGCTCTTCGGCGCGGGCAGGGCCGAAGAGGCGCGGCAGACGGCTGTGGAATCGGTCTGGCTCAGCCTGGGCGTCTGCCTCCTGCTCATGGCGCTGCTGCTTCCCTGCATCGGCGCTATCTTCCGCCTGATGGGGCTGCAGGCCGAGACCGCGGCGTACGCCCGGCAATACCTCACCATCTACGCCTGCGCCCTCCCGCTTTATTACCTCTGCAACCTGGCCGGCAACATCTTCAACGCCTACGGCGACACCCGCACCAACGTGCTGATAATGTCCTTGTCGGTGGCCCTCAATATCCTGCTGGACCCGGTGCTGATACTCGGCTACCTCACCGGCCGGCCCTTCGGCGTCCCCGGTGCGGCGGCCGCCTCGGCCATCTGCATCACCTGCGCGCTCTTGCTCCAGGTAGTCTTCCTGCGCAGACGCGGCTATCTGCCGCCGCTGGGCGAGTTGGTCCGCCTCCCCGCTTTCACCCGCGCCAGGCGTATACTGGAGATAGGCGTGCCGGCCGCCTCCGTGAACGTGGTCTGGTCTCTGGTCTATCCGGCCCTTACAGCCATCATCATGCGCTTCGGCGAAGCCCCGCTGGCCGGCTTAAGCGTCTGCTTCCGCTGGGAAGGCATCCCTTATTTCCTGAGCATAGGATTTTCCACCGCCATGGCGACCCTGGTAGGCCAGGCCTACGGCCGGGGGGATATGCAGCGCGTGAGGCAGCTAGTCGGGCGAGGCCGCCTGCTCATCACCGCGCTGCTCCTGCCGGTGGCGCTGGCCTTCATCTTCATTCCCCACCTGCTGGTACGCCCGCTGACCTCGGACCCCGAAGTGATCGCCAACGCCGCCCGCTACCTGCGCACCGTAGGCTATTTCGAGGTGTTCCTCGGCTGGGAACTGCTCTTCGAAGGGGTCTTCGCCGGCCTGGGCCATACCCGCGACTACATGCTCATCTCCGTCCCGCTCACGCTGGCGCGCTGGCCGGCGGCCTGGCTGCTGGCCATAACCCTGGGGCTTGGAACTCCGGGGATATGGTGGGCCATAAGCCTGTCCACTTTAGCCAAAGGCGTTTGGGTGTCCTGGCTCTTCCACAAGGGAGTCAGCACCGCCCGCCTGCTCGCCGCGCATATCCCCCCCGCACTGGCGCCGCAGCAGTAGCCGCCTCTACTCCAATAAAACAAAACCGCCGGGCTTCCCCGGAGATTCCGATCAAAAGGCTCCTGCTGCCTTTTCACACTTGAAATGATGTTTAACAAGGCCGAACCCTTGTCGCAGGGGAACATGCGTTCAGGGCATACCGGAACGCTCATAGCTAAATATATCACTCACATAGATGACAGCAAAAATCAGACACTTGCGTCCGCAATAAATATAGACGTTACTCCGATAGCTGCGAGCCCGGTCATGGGGCCCCTTTGGCCGGAAACCAAAGGATTTAACTACACGGTAACTTCCAACTCCTAAATGTCCGGCCGCTCTACATGACCGGAGATAATATTAATACCGGAGCTAAGAGCAATAAAGTAGTCATTAAAAACGCTAACACGACGATAGAAATCGAGCTGCGCCGGAACGAAAAATATATTGTGGGCAGTTTCAGGGAGATAAGCAACACTGTCGCCGTTTCAGGGCGACAGGTGTTCGAGACCGGATATTTTTATCTCTGAAAAAAGTAACCAGTGTCCTCTCCGGCAGCTAAGCTGCCGGAAAGTCCAGCAGAACAACTGGCCCGTTCCCCGGATCTTGAGCAAGGTCGGGGACGGGCTTTTTCAGTTACCGCCCTTACAGCGGCAAGGACTTGCTTTTCGGCCGTTTGCCGGACACGGCCCCCGATGCGGCGCCTGTGTATACTGTCCCCGGAATTCCGGGCCCCCGCTAAGGGGATTTCTTTTTTGTTCCTTCGCCGTCGGGGAGAGGAGGCGGCACGGACTTCAGCTTCTTTTTCGTTGTTTTCTGCGCCGGTGTTTTTTTCAGGGCGTCCTGCTTGGCCTTCTCGGCCAGCAGACGTTTATAGTGCAGCATGTCCTTCTTATAGCTATCCATCCTCGCGCGCACATCGTTATGTCGCGCGCTGCACTCTTTCACTTTGTCCCTGTCGTTGGTCGAGACCTTGGAGCAATCCCTGTTCAGGGCTTTGCGGTCGCCTTCTATTACCAGCCGCCTGGCCGCAAGGTCCTTCTGGAATTTAACAAGGTCTGTCGCGGCATATGCCGCGGCGGAAATCGCCAGCATGAACAGAACGGAGATAGTTTTAATTAAATTGCGGCGGTCGGGCATTTGTCCTCTCTTAAGCGCAAATCACGCTTTCGTTGAATTTAGCAGGCAGCGTCCCCCGGGCCTTTCATGCCACTATTCTACCAAAACAAAACCGCCGGGCTTCCCCGTCGCCTTCTAAAAACAGCCTGTCCCCTTTTCCTGACCCCCTCTCGGGACTTAAGTCCTATGGCATGCAGGGCCGTATTGTCCTTGTATTGTCAAGGGGTTGGGCCTACAATATTTCAAGGAGGAAGTTATATGAAAACGATTACAAACGCAGCGTTCCTGGCGATAGCCCTGGCGGCTCCGCTGACGGCCCAGATCAACTTCGATTCCGGCTCGGGCGCCAGCCTGGCGTCCCTTATCGCGGCAAAAAGGGCCGCGGTAGCCCCTGTGTCCGCGCCTGCGCGCGTCTCACAACCGGCCTCCGGCTCCTGCGAACCATTTTCCGTGGAGCGTACAGTGGCCAATATCCCAATATATGACCAGAGCTACTCCGCCGGAGAGGAAGGCGAATCCAATATCTGCTACGCCGTTGTCGCGGCCGCGATGATGGACCACTGGAACCTCACCAGCGGCGGCTCCGGCAGGCAGGAGCTTATCTCGCCCCTGCAGCTCGAGATGGCCTCCGCGCGCCGCTCTGGCGAGGGGGGTGCCGGCGGGCAGCTCACCCCTGACGTCCTTTACCAGATGGCTAACGAGGACGCCTGCACGCTCGGCGTCACGGCCGGCAGCCGGCGCAGCCTCAGCATCACAGAAGAGGCCGATATGATAAAGAGGGCCCAGCGCGCTTCCTCCGGCGGCCAGGGCAAGGAAACGGCCTTCGGCAAGGACCTTAATGCCGACGACACCCGGGACTCGCTGACCGACTATCCTGAGGAGGAGGGCACTCCCGGCAGCGGGAAAAACGGCTACGCAGCCAAGGAAGAGGGTGGCCAGGGGGCGCAATGCCGGCGCGTGCAGGTGGCTCCTTTCAACGCGCAGTATCAGCGCACCCGCCAGGTGTCCGACGGCCGCGGCGGCACGCGCGGCGTGCGGATGACGGCCGAGGATATACGCGCCTTCATGGCGCGCAATACCGCCAACCAGCCGGTGGGCATCAAGTTCCGCTACGACGCCGTCTTCGGAGAGCCTCCGGCTGAATCAGGTTCCGCGCACTGGGCGCTTATCATAGCCCGGCAGATGCGCGGCGGCACTTGCCAGTACCTGGTAAGGAACTCATACGGCGCCGACCACACGCAGGCCTGGGTGGACGAGGCCCGGCTCGCCTATACGGCCGGCTCGCTGGCCGTGCTTGGCCGCTAGAACAGTCTAAAAAAACTGACAAAAAGGCCCGGTCACCCGGGCCTTTTTATTGAGTTATGGGGACAGTATGTTTAATTACAGATATATATACTGTCCCCGAATTGGACTTTCACTTTATTTATATTCCTCGGGCCAGGGGCCGGTGCGGGTCTTGGGGCCGCCGGGTTCTACCCAGACTTTGCGGTTGCCGAACAGTTTAGTGGGGAACAGTTCTATAGTGAGTTCTTCCGGCCAGAACCAGAGCTTGAGCTCACGCTCGCCCTCTATGGGGTCCGAAGAAACGTGCACCACGTTCTCGAAGATACCCTTGGTGGTTACGCGGCCCAGGCTGCCGCGGATGGTTCGGTAATCGGCCTCTTCGGGGTTGGTCGCGCCGGCGATGGCGCGGGCTTTCTTAACCGCGTCTTCACCGGTAAAAGCGAAAGCCAGCACATTGTCCTGGTTGTTGTCGAACTCCCCCATGATAAAGCGGATAAGCTCTTCGTAAAATGGCTTCTCCCTGAGATGGTGATAATGCGCCTCGGCCAGTTCTCTGGTGACCTTAGCCACGCGCGCGGCCACCAGCCGCAGGCCGGTGGCCTCGAAGCGCGTCAGCACATAGCCCGCCAGCCCCTTCACCATCCCGTCGGGCTTAACTATTACCAGTATAGATTCTTCCATTTATACGCTCCTAGGAAACCACGTGGGTCAATTACGGATATTCTACCAAATGGAAATATCCCCAAACCGCACAGGTGCCTAAAACAAAACCGCCGGGTTTCCCCGGCGGCTCTGCTCTTCAGAAGTCAGGAAGATAGTAAGCAGCGTCACCTACCCCCCTATGGCTTTTTTAATTCCTGTGCGATATCGCCTGTCGGACTTTTTCTCGCTGGACATTATTAACCGCGTCGCGCAGGGCGTCTAATTCAGCCCTTTCGCCTGAAGAAGCGGATAAAGAACTGCGTACAACATCGAGATTTACAAGGACATCCCCCATCTGTTTCACCGTGAAGGTTCCAGGGTTTGCCAGAATGGCTTGCGCGTTCTTGCGCACCGCTGCCTTGTCCGGCACCATATTGTCAGGCTTGCCAGCCCCCAGATGCCGCCGGACTTTTTCACGCTGAGCGATATTGACCGCGTCGCGCAGCGCGTCTAACCCCCGCCTATCGCTTAAAGACAATGGCAGGCAGATGCACACCTCATCGATGTTAACAAGAACATCACCCATCTGTTTTACCGTGAAAGCTTCCGGGTTCGCAAGTACGGCTTCCGCGCCCTTACGCGCTGCCGGTACAGAGACAAGATCGGTTCTGGAACAGTGATCCCTTACGATATTCAGCGGCGCCGGTACCTGCGGCGTTACGTCAGCCAGAGCCCTTAAACCTGCTGTGTTCTTTCCTGAAAGATCTTCGAAATCTGCCGCGCAAGCGCCGCCTGTTATGCCCAGCATTACTACCACAGCGTATACTGATGCTTTCATTTTATTGTCTCCTCTGCTTGTCTCATCTTAGCCCCCCCAGGAATGGCTGAAGACCTTATGTTACAAGTATACCGCACACGCCGCTTAACTCCCTGAGGCCAAAGAACCATTGCCATCCTGTTTTCGGCCCCAGGAGCGGCGGCTTAACTAACAGCGATTAGTTAAGCCCGCAGTTTAATGCCGCGGCGCGCGATGTCGGCGGGGACGATCAACAGCAAACAACACCCTCTGCCTGCATAAAGCCCGCACGAAATAAAACCGCCGGGCTTCCCCGGCGGTTCCATACGAAGATTAGATTTTACTGCGCTGCCTAAGTCCTGACGGGCTTTCTGCTTGTTTAAGCCCTTAGCTGCGAAATGTTATTATTATGGCGGAGAGGCTATGAACAATTGTCCTAAATGCGGGGATGAGGCGCTGGCTGGCGCGGAAGGACCGGGCGGCGTCGCCGTTGATCAATGCCCCCGCTGCCGGGGCGTCTGGCTGGACTCCGGGGAACTGGAGGCCGTGCTGCGCTCCGGGGACGGTGCCGCGCCGGACCTCTCCCTGATAAGCCCCGGCCCTTCGGACATTAAGTGCCCGCGCTGCGGACGAACGACGCTCCGCGGCGGCCTGGTGAACCCGCTGCTCCAGGCGGATAAATGCGCCGGCTGCGGCGGTTTCTGGCTGGACGGCGGCGAGCTCCCCCGGCTGAAAGAATTGACGGATTCCGGAAGGGCGGAGGGACGCGGTGCGCAGGCGGCTCCCCCGGGTATGCAGGCCGGGTTCACCAGCTCCGCCGTGCCGGAGAACGCGCTCACGTCGCTCGTACAGGGCAAAGTCATACCGTTCGCCGCCGCCCTCTTCGGCTTCGGCGGCTGCCTCTACCAGGTCTATAATTATCTTAACTCTCTGGACAAGGTTCCGTTCCAGACCGAGCCGGGGCTGGCGGGTATAGCGCAGTCGCTGGGGTGGTTCTTCGCCGTCACCGTCGGCTGCATAGCGCTCTTCCTCTTCGGCCTCTACATGCTGTTACGCGACGTCTCGAATATCTCCGACGATAAATAGCCGGGAACCTAGGAACAGCGCCCTATTTATTCCAGCAGAAAATAGTGCGCTGTCCCCATATTCCCCCCAACCGCCGGGCTTCCCCGGCGTTCTCAATTGACTTGTTAATAAATAGTCATTTAGTCATCAGCGTCCCCTGGGTCTCCGACAGCAGCCGCAGCAGGGTGGCGGCGTCTGGCGGACGCTGTCCGGGATCGAACATGAGGCAGCTGTCAATTAGCTCGCGCAGATAGGAGGGCAATTCGGCCGGCAGCTTGGGATAATCGCGCTCCATTTTCTGGCTGTAGTAGAAGGCGGAAGGCCCGGCAAAAGGCAGGCGCCCCGTAATAAGAACATAGGCCGTCACGCCGAAGGAATAGATATCCGAGAGCGGGGTGGTTACGCCCGCGTGCTGTTCGGGCGCCATGTAGGCGGGGGTGCCGACAACATCCACTTCCTGAGTATCCATCGTCTCCGGGTCAAAATGGCGGGCTATCCCGAAATCCATGACCTTTACGAAGTCCTTAGGCCCCGCGACGATATTCCCCGGCTTCAGGTCGCGGTGGATGACCTTCTTTTCATGCGCGAAGACCAGCGCCTCGGCCACCGCCGTAAGAATAGGCGCCACTTCGGCGGGCGTCAGCCGGCCCCTCAGGGCCAGCACGGTCTGGAGGGTTTCCCAATCTACATACTCGAGCACCAGGTAAACGTCCTCACCGAACTCAAGGGCCTCGTAAAATTCCACGATGCGCGGGTGCCGGAGTTCCGAAAGTGTCTTGGCCTCCGCAAGGAAAAGCGCCTTGTCCTCGGCGTTGCGGGAGATCTCGTGGCTCATGCGCTTCAGCGCCACAAGCCGGTCCCGGGACTTGTCTTTCGCCAGGAAAACGATACCGCTGCCGCCGACGCCCAGAATACTCAGGAGGCTGAACCGCCCGGCCACGTCCCGCAGCACCGGCAGGTCCTTGAAGGGCTGGCCGTGCCCGGGCCTGCCCCGGCCTGTGGTCTCAAAATAAGCGGACATTGCGCGCGCATCCTCGGCGGGCTGCCGCCGCAGGCGGCGCAGGCGCGCCTCGCAATCCTGGTAATTGCCGTTTATGCGGAGCAGCTTGTCATACATGGCAGCCGCGCGCTTGGCATTACCGGCCCGTTCACAGATAATGGCGAAAAGGTATTGCAGCAGGGCCGAATCGCGAAGTCCCGCCTGGCTCCCGGTCCATTTGAACAGCTCATCGGCGTATGCGAACTCATTCAAACGCAGACTGGCCCGCAGCGCCAGGGAACACTCTCCCTCGCGCCATCGAGCCCTTGGTATTTTCTTCAGCTCGTCCAGCGCATCCCGGAACGAACCGTCAGAGCACCGGGCCTTGGCCCGGGTGAGAATATCGGCGGGCGGCGCCGTTTCCGCGACTGGCGCCGGTTCAGCGACGGCATCCGCAGGCGACGGCCCCGGATCGAGCCGTCTTTCTTTTTTAATATTGACCGGATTTCTGAATAAGTAGATGAAGATCGCCAGGGGAGCGATGAAAGTCAGCAATATTATCCACGCCATGTATTCATTAATCGAAGTGGGCATAAAATATGGAAATATTGCGGAGACCGCCGGCCAGATCACTATCCCCCTTACATCTTCTTTAGCCCTCAGGTTACGGGAACAGTATACTTAATTGCCCGATATGTATACTGTCCCCGGAATTTCTAAAAACAAAACCGCCGGGCTTCCCCGGCGGCTTTGCATTACGCGTTGACGCTCCTCTACTGGAGAGTCAGTTTATTGCTATTGATATAACCCTCGGTCCAATTCCCGCCGGCAACTTCGGACTTGCGGACCTTGTAATAACTTCCCTTAGTTTCGGTTATTATGACTTTATCGCCGCTGTTAAGCGAAGTGATCTTGCCGGGGAAGAACCAGGTGTCTTTTTTCGTTACATCGGCGCCATCCTTTCCCACGACGCCGACCTTATTGGGGTTCGTCCTCGTATACATCTGGCGGAAATCGCCTACCTGCCGGCCCTTTTCCGAGAACGTCACGGAAAGAGCGTCCGCGTCCGGCGCGACGACATCATAGAGCTTGCCGATGTTAAAGGTCACCACTGTTTTCGCCCGGCCGCCCACACCGTCGGCCTTCAGATCGGGCACGAGGGTTATCTCCCCGCGCTCGCTCTTGACCACTATGGCGACAGTGTCCGACTTCTGGGAACCGAAGTTCCTTACTTCGGCCGTCAGCATGATGTTCTCGCTCGCCTCGAACTGGCCGTTATTATTCTCGTCGGAGAACACGATGTTGACTACCTTCAGCACCGCGTTCTCGCTGTAATACTTATCCGCCGCCGCGATACCGGACTGTTTACCCGCGGCAAAGGCGCCGGGATACACCGCGGCCGCCGTCTTCTCGTAACCGGCCTTGTAGCCGAGTTTCGTCTGTTCGGCGCAGCCGGCCGCGAAGCCTTCCTTGGTGCCGAGAACCGTGCCGATATTCAGACCCTGGGTGCGCTGGTCGGCATATTCCATTTTGCTGTATGCATCATAGTACTGGTTATAGGTCGTGTTATACGCCGAGTTATAAGCGTCCTGGTAGCCCTTATCTTTTCCTTCGGCATAGCCGTTCCGGTAGCTGGCCGAGAACTGCGCGTCGTAGGCCCGCCTGTACGCCATCTGGAACCGCTCGTTATAGCCCTGCCGCTTGGCGTCCTCGTACGACCGCTGGTAGCTATTGCGATAGCCCTCCTGATAGCCTTGCTGGTAGGCCTGCTGCTCTTCCGGAGTCGCATATCCGTTGCGGGCCAGCTCTATAGGAAGGCCCTTCGCCGGTCCCATCGTCAGGCTTTTCGCGAAGACGCCCCTAGTATCGAGGGAAGAGTTCTGGAGTTCGGCCTCGCGCTGGCTGAAGCCGGCTTGATAGCCTGCCTTCTGCCCGTTCTGAGCCTCTATGACAGACGCTTCGGTCTGGCCCTTCGCGTATCCCGCATTATAGGAAGCGGCGTCCTGCAGTCCTAACTGTTTCGCCGTGGCAAAGGCGGAGTTGTAACCGTTAGTATATCCCTCGTCATAGCAGCGCTTTTGGCCGGCCTGGGTGCCGTTAGAGGTTCCGGCGTTCTGGCCGTCCACGTTCCCTTTCTGTGTTCCCGCGGACTGATCGACGGTATAGCCGTCCCTATAGCCCGCCTGCCTGCCCGCGGCATCACCTTCATCAGTGCCTCTCCTGCGCCCTTCCCTTTCTCCGGCATCGACGCCATCCGCGTAGCCTTTCTGCCTTCCTTCCCTGCCGCCCACTGCGGCGCCATCCCTTAAGCCATCGTTACGCGCATGAGTGGTATCCACCGGGGCAGGCGGCTGAGGCGGCTGAGGCGGCTGGGGAGGCTGGCCGGGTTGACCAGGCTGACCGGGCTGACCGGGTTGACCGCCGTGATCGCCGCCGGGTTGACCGCCGTGATCGCCGCCGGGCTGACCGCCGTGATCGCCGCCGGGCTGACCGCCGTGATCGCCGCCGGGCTGACCAGGCTGCCACCCTTGTGGCGGCGGCTTACCTTGAAAATCTTTCTGTTCTTGTATGATTTGCTTAACACTGTCGCTAACATCCGACAGTTGCATAACCCCGTCGCTTGAGGCAAAGATCACGCCCGAGGCTATTAGAAGAGAGGGAAACAACGACGCCGCGCAGAATGTTTTTTTCATTAACATCTCCTGGGTTCCGGATTTCCGGAGCTTATCGAACAGATAAGATATTGTAGCCGAACCCTCCTATGGATATATAGAGCAGAAAGGCCCGGTATTCCGGGGGAAAATGGCGCCCCGGACCTAGGCCCTTTGGCCCCTGGTGGTCCAAAAAAAACCGCCGGGCTTCCCCGGCGATTCCGCATGACTTGTTAATAAACAGTCATTAAGTAATCAGCGTCCCCCATCCCCCTCTAGCGGAGCAATGATTCAGTCTGGACCTGCTTAATTTTCTTTTTAATAACGCCTTTTTTAAGCAGGGCGCCGCAGAGCAGAGCGGAGAAAATGGCCCCGGCATAACCGACGATGGTCGCGATCGGCAGCAGGCTCAGGAAGAGCACGCAGGTCAGGAACAGCGGGATGGCGCTGGATTTGCCGGACTTCGCGATCCCGACCGTAAAATAGTCATTGATCTTCCTGGTAGCAAGGTCCACAAAGACATCGGCCACCTGTTCGCCGCCGCTCAATTGCTTTCCTGAAAGCTCGGAGAGCTGTTTTCTTCCCTGCTCCAGGACCGAACTTATCGCCGCGGCCGCCCGCCCCGGATCCTGCTCGGGAAGAACTGCCTTCTGATTCTGCAGAATAAATTTGTCGACGGTTATTTCCCGCGCGGACGAGAAAAAGGAATATTTCGGGTTTATATGGCCGTATAGTTTTCCAAGGGAAAGCGCGACATCCTTGCTGATCTCGAATGTCGGGAGATTTACCTCTCCCGCTCCCCTGCTCACCAGGGCGTAATACTGGCTGGTAATAGCTACGATCAATGCGAACACGATATAACTGCGCCCGCTCATGAACGAATTAAAGAAACGGAGCTTTATCGAGAACTCCAGGCTCTCCCGTATATTACGCATCGCGCAATAAGCGATGACGATAGAAAGCATAAGGAGAGTAAAATGGAGCCACGTCGCCGCAAAAACAAGGCTCAGAAGCGACGAAGCGGCCAGGACCGTTACCAGATAGGCGGAGCTCCTGACGAGAACCGTGCACAGGAAGAAAAAAACGAGCAAGATGAAGAAGATCGTTATCGGGGCGCCCCAGATGCTGGAATCGGGGACCATCACGGCGCGATAAAGGAAATACCAGGCTAAGACCGCCGACAGGAGCAAACCCGCCAGCATTACCGGCTCAAGGATCTTTTTTCGCATAATATAAGGGAAATTGTAGCAAACCTAATGGCGGTTACCGGGGGGACGCGCCTTTATTCGATCAGCACGATTCCGTAGTAATTACCTGCTTCGTCTTCTGTATTGACAACTTTGAGCGGGTAACCGTTAGCCCTGACTGTCTCGTACACATCTATGCCGCAAGCCTCCATGGACGGCCTGGCCTTTTCCGTGTGCCGGCAATATTCCGAACACTCCGCGCAAAGGTCACACGGACCCGCAGCCATGGCAAAAGCTTTGTAAAAGCCATCCAGGAATATTTCTTTTTCCAATACGCTTACAATACCGCGAATATCCGAATGTTCTTCCCCGTGGATCAAAAGAACGTGTTTATAATCCTGCAGCACTTTCCTGGTCTGCTCCGGAGTCGGCGAATTCGGCGGGCAGGTCAGAGCCTTGCCATATCCATCGCAACCGAATTGGCACTTTAACCGCACCCAGCCCGCGGTAACAACGCTTTTTGCCGAAATGATCTTCGCTTCCTTTGCGCCTAATTCTTTCGCCCTTTTCAGATGCTTCGCGTATTTTTTCATTTTTATAACTCTCAGATAAAAAGGCTCCCGCCTTTCCCCACGCTATTCAATTTGTAACAGGTGACTCACCTGCTCCATAGGACCTGCCGTGCCCTGTTTCAAGCGGGCGGCAGCAGCAATTTTAAGCTTTTAACCAGCGGTATGCCGGTATAAGTCCACAGCACCTTACCGTAAATAACTCTTTTATTCAGAAAGCCGAAATATCTGCTGTCCAGGCTGACGG
The DNA here is from genome assembly GCA_903873295.1 of uncultured Elusimicrobia bacterium. GTDB lineage: Bacteria > Elusimicrobiota > Elusimicrobia > Elusimicrobiales > UBA9959 > UBA9959. Next base: position 641 of record CAIQNV010000068.1, on the reverse strand, counting down.
CAGGATTATCCCCCAGAACATAATAGCCATCGGCCGGGACTGCGAACGCTTGTCCTTGTTTGCCAAAATCTCCCGCGTTCACGTAAGAGATCCCGGCTGGCAATTCCGGGATCAGCGTCAGAACCCCGTTGATGTAAATACGGCCTTCCTTGATCTCTACGCTCTCCGCGGGAAGGCCGACCACCCTTTTACATTCCAGCGTCTTTTTGCCTTCCTGCTCAAATTCGAAAACTATTATATCGCCCCGCTGCGGCGTTCTGGCGGCATACGCCTTTCTATCCACCATGATCCCCTCGTTCTCCCGTATAGAGGGGACCATAGAGGCCGACGGCAGCTTAAAGGCCCGGTAAAGCTGGCGATAATATAAAGACGTTCCAAATACCGCCGCCAGCAGCACGAGCATGAATATTCTGCGTTTTATCGTCAAGCCATCGCCTTTTATCGCTCCCGCCGAATCCTTAAGCACATAAACGGCGGCCGCGCAGATCGCCAAGCCGGTTAAACCCATTACCGGAACCAGGAATCTTAAACCAAGGGCCAGGATGACGCCCGCCAGCAATAACTTGCCTGTTTTTGCCGTCATAGAAATAGCTCCATCATTTAGGGAGCAGGGGACGCTGATTACTAAATGATTAATTACG
>CAIQNV010000067.1 GCA_903873295.1 uncultured Elusimicrobia bacterium | reverse complement strand
TATACGGCCTGAAGAGCGCCGCTGAAGTGCGTGTGGCGTCCGACGGCCAGAGCATACCGTCAGGCCGCTTCAGTATGGCGCTGCCGGAACCGTCCTTCGCCGTCAAAGGGGAAGACCTTATCATTATCACCGTCAGGGACGCCGACGGGAACGTCTCGCGGTCGCAGACCGGGGTGCGCTACCAGCCGCCGCTGGACCTCAATAACGGCATCGGCCGCTGACCTTCGGCGATCCTGAAGCCGTGCAGAGTTTTATAGCCACCTGCAAGGACGCGGAAAGTCTCACGTTCTCCGCCCTGACCGGCTGGGGCAAGGTCCTTAAAGCGTACGCCGGCATTACAACCTGTGATCTTCCCGGCGGGGGACCAAGGTAAATTTATAGCAGAAAGCGTTGGTAACGATAAACAGGCGGTAGTTAAGACCGGACAAAAAAATTAAGGAGATAATAAAGGAATGAAAAGTTTAATATGCGCGGCGGTAGCGGTAATAGGGCTGGCTGGCGGGGCCTACGCCGGCACGGCCGCCGACCAACTTGGGCTTGATAAAGCGGACGCGGCGCAGTTCGCGGCGCCGGCACCGCGCCTGGAAAAAGAGGGACCATACCTTCCCAGCCTGAAATCCATAGCCAATGCCGATATCGTTGCCGGACTTAAGAAAGCCCGCAGCCTGATCTTTGAGTGGAAGGAAAGCCCCGCGGCGCCCCGGTTCGCTATTCCCTGGACGTACCTTAACGGGAATCATTGCGCCGACCGCGCGCTGGTGACCTATCTGGGGCTGGCGACGCGCGACGCGCTGCCTGTGTTGAAAAATCCGCTGCCGCAGGCGGACGCGGACGCTTATATTAACTCTCCGGCCATTGAAGCGGCGAAGATAGACCTGATAGCTCCTATGAATGCAAAGCAGACCCTGTATTTCCCGAACGGCAAATCCAAGGACTATCCTATAATCTGGACCCACCACATAGCTTTAGTCGTTAATGTGGACGGCCAGCTTATGGTGGCGGACCTGGCGGCGTCCGATACACCAATCCGCATAAAAGACTGGATCAATATGTATTACAGGCAGGATGATAAGACCACCTGTCCTAATTTGAACGATGAGGAGTATGTAGCTCTTTTCAATTATGAAACCTGCCTCAACAACGGCTGGATCCCCGGCCCGCACGGGGAAGTGCCGGTGTGCACGGCGCCGAAGCTGACCTGCGGGTATAAGTTCACTGACCTTAGCACCCTTGGCTTTGACCCGGCGGTGCAGGGAGATGGCTGGGGAGGGCTTACCTATGCGGTCGATGTGCTTGGGTATAATTTCTCCAGGGACCTGATAGGTTTAGAGACGGACATGGGGCTGAAACTGGATCCCGTCAAGGAAGTGTCCGATCTGCGCTCGAAGCTGACCCTTGAATACCCCAGCAACTGGGTGCGTAAATATTAACAGGCTCTTGAAGTGAAGCTGGCCCACCTTGGCCTGCCTGACGAATATCCGAAGTTCAGGCCGGCGCCACAGGCGTTGCTGTATGAGCACGCCTGGGGCCCTCCGGACGAAGGCTGCCAGCCGGATCAGAAAGGGGATTTATACGAAATAATAGAATCCGCACCGGCTGAGCAGGAAACCGCCCCGATTTTTGTGTTATAAATAAATTGAAAGAAGGGAGCGTTTTTTGAATATTTTCAGTCAGAAAAAAGAACTAAAGTAGGGAAGAGCTACGATAACCGCTTATGTTCACTACATGTTATTCCTTGCGTTTCGCCATGCCAAAGGCGTGGATTTAAATCTTTTCCCGAAAGCCGCTATAAATCCGCTGACGGTTTTATAGCCGATAATATCGGAAATTTCGCCGATGGAATATTTTTTATTGCGGAGAAGCGCCAGGGCTTCGTCCAGGCGCCGGTCGGTAATAAAATTAGCCGGGGTTCTTGAAAATTCCTTGTTGAAAACCCTGAGCAAAGTAGCTTCGCTGGTAAGAGCATGCTGCGCCAGCTCGTTAAGCGTTATCTCCTCAAAAAGGCGGGTTTCTATATAATTCAAAGCCCGCTTAATCACCGGGACATTATCGTATAAGCCGCCCGCATCGAGATTAAAGACGTTCTGTGACGGCTTAAAAGCTTCCGAGATGTAATAAGTTTCCTTCACGATCTCCGTTTCCAGGAACGCGGTCGCCTCATTGGAATTATTGCCCGCCTCGACACGCTCAAAGATCAACCGGTGTATTATTTCATTGAGCCAGTTGGTCCGCGTGATCGTTCTTGTCTTGCCGAAAACGCCCAGAAGGGACTTAACCGGGAGCTTGTATGTTCGCGCCGTTTTTTTCAGTAATTCCAGACTGGGGCATAATACCGCCAAATGCGAGATCGCGGTTACGGACCTTAATTTGACCCCGGCGCCGGCGGGAACGATCAAGGTCGTCAGCGCGTCCAGCTGAAAGGGCGCGGCTGTTCCGGCAACGGCGGCGTCGATTATTGAATGACATCTGGAGAAGATAAGCGAAGGCCGGGACAGCACCTCGGAACCCGTGAAATCATCCCCTGCTTTATAGTAAACGATCCCCATCGGGGATCTAAGGTCTTTAAATTCCTCTACTATCAGTCCGCCGGTCCCCGCTGCGGGGGAGTGCGCCAGCTTCTGTTCCGGGGTTCCGCTCATAGGTTCAATATTAGCAATTAAGCGGGGTTTTCGCCTTAGGCTGCCGCGCGGTATTTTTTGAGGATGCAGCGATACCGCATTTTTAAGGTCCCGCGATATAATATTCTTGCGGTTAATTCTGGTGAAGGAGAAAATATGAGAACTAAAATGATCCTGTTGTCGCTCTGCTTTATTCCCTTTTCAGCGGCCGGCGCGCAGTTCGCGCCGGGCGAGCAGACGGTAACGGCCTGCTCTGACGGGCCCGCGTTCTACGCGGAAGTCGATACGCACGCCCAAAGCATACATAAAGTGTTCGGCTATCGCGCGAGCGGGAAACTGGCCGCGCAAAATCCCGATTCTGTGAATGCCTGGGTAGGGGTGGAGACAGAGCCCTGGATATTCCCTCTGAAAAAGGCCGGCGAGGGCTATCTGTTCGCCACAAATGATCCCGGCATCTCCCCGCAAAAAGCCGGGATGGCCTTCTTCCTGTATAAAGACTGGGATAATAACGGAGGTTACACGATCAATTACCATCCGTTCAGGACCTGCGAGCAGGTGAGTGTGAGGGGCTCCTCCGGCGGCGACGCGATCTCCGCGGAAAGCTGGGATACTATCCTGAAAAAACTGGCGCAGACGGGAGTCAATAAGGATACCGGGCCTGTGTACGGGAAGTGCGTGGACAATACCGGCGGCCACGAGGTCACTGATTGTTCTTATCGTCCGGACAGGTCCGCCTGCGAAACTCCGGATGCCCGCTGCCGCTGGCAAGCTTCGGACTTCAATGGGCAGCCGCAGAGCACCGACCACTAAAGATGGATCTGACCGCTCCGAGGCGTGGAACGCAGACTCTGGTTTTTTTGAAAGGAGAACCAGCCGGTCCGGGTTCAGCGCTTGGGTTGCGCCCCGGGCAGGTCAGGCGCCGCCCAGTCGTAAACATGCTGCGCCCAGGCTTTGGCTATGGGCGTTCCTTCCGGCGACCAGTAATGTGTCCCGTCGCCGCCGGTCTCCGGGTACCTGGTCACCTTGGTACTGTCGAAAATCCTGCATTTATCCGAGACGGCCTTGTAGGTGAGCTCCAGTATACGGGGGATGTCCTCGCGGCCTTTGCGGGAATCCGGCCTGGTCACCCAGAAACAGGCCGCTCCGGAGGCCTTTATTTTCTCCGCCAGCCCGGCCATATCCCTGATAGCGAATTCGTCGGAGGGCAGGCCGGCGTAATTCGCGCCCAGCTCCACTATAACCGCCTCCGGCTTAATTTCCGCGAGCAGCTCCGTAAAGATCGGCGTCCTGCCCTTCTGGCCTTTTTCGGTTTTTCCCTCCAGGTCCCTGAAGAAATAACCGCACGGCGTGGGCTTGCCGGTCACCCACCACTGCGCTATCGAGCCGCAGGAAGCGTAGGTTGCGGTCTTCTGGCCCGCCTCCCGCAGCAGCGCGTCCACCCGCCAGCCAAAGGGCCCGACGGAATGAGAATCCCCAACGAATAGCACCGTGCCGGCGTACGCGGGAACAGCGAACAGGGCGAAACCGAGCGTTAAGAATATTTTTCTCATATAACCCTCACGCACATTCTACAATTACGGCGCCTCCGCTTCCAGACTTTCAGACTTTCTTTTCAGACTTTCACGTCATGTGCGGCATAGTCCGTTTAACCGCAAGTTAATCGAAAGGCGGTTTTGCTTAGCCGGTGTTCCTGAGTCGAAAAGCAGCGCCCTGCTGGTTCTTCGGCCTCAGGTGAATCATCATGGAACAGAGTAAACTTATAGCAGGAAGCTTTAAGTGCGGCGTGAGAAGCCGCCTCAAGGCTAATCGAACCGGGGAGAATCATAAACATGAAAAATTCAGTATACGCCGCGGTAGTAGTGCTGGGTCTGACCGGCGGGGCTTACGCGGGCGTGGACGGAGAAGGCGCGCGGGCCGGGGGCTTGTTCGACCTTCCAAGGGTGAACGCCGCCGAACTGCGGGCTGCGGCTCCGGCTGATAGCGGCGCCATAAAGCCGGAGAGGATCCCGTCCGGTGAGCAGCCCGGCTCCAAAAAGATCAAGTTCGACTTCGTTTCCAAAGCCGAGCGGAGAGAGTATATCGCGCAGGCGTCGCTGTGGGTTCCGGAAGACTCTCTGAACACCGGAGCGATAGATTTTAAAAAGAGCCCCTTTGCTAAGCCCTGGTACCTGCCCGAGGAGCTGGTGACCTGCAAATATCTGCCGATGGCGGCCGCCTATGAAGGGGGAAAACCGAACGGGGCTACGCCCAAGTTCAAATGCGAAGACCCAAAAGGCCGGAAACTCAAGGTGAAGTATGGAACGGAAGACGGAGAGGTTTATTCCGAAGTGGCCGCAACCTGGATAATGACCGGGATCGGCGCCTATGCCGATAAAATGTATCCGGTCAGGCTTAACTGCCCCGATTGTCCGTCCGATCCTTTTGAAAATGAGCAGGACAGAGGCTCGTGGGCGAGCGGGACCAAAGTAGCCATAGAGGATAAGACCGGAGAGCGGATAGAAGTTCGGGCGAATTCGGGGCTAGGCTTCGATGAGTACTATACGATCGAAGACCGGGTAGGAGCCGAAGCTCTTATCGGCCTGGCTCATTTCCTGAAGAACGGCGACAATAAAGCCGCTAACCAAGCTATCGGCTGCCTTGAAAAAGACACTGTTAAAGACCCGGCCACCGGCAAGGCTAAATGCCTGAAGCCCATCGTACTTTTGCAGGACACCGGGATGGCTTTTGGCGCGCCGGGGGTCTTCTCGTTCGGCAAGGGTAAAATGAACTACGACGCCTGGACCGCGGAGCCGGTCTGGTCTGACCCGGCAATCTGCCGCCTTGATCTGAAAACCCATATTACCTGTTCCTCCTTGCCTAGAGTAGATTTCAGCGGCCGGGACCTGCATCAGATAGGCGAAAAAGCCAGGCAGATGCTGGTCCGGAGGCTTTCGCTGCTTTCGCGCGGGCAACTGGTAGACATCTTCACGGCGGCCCGTGCCCCGGAGCGGGCGCCCCGGCATTCGGCCGAAGAGTGGGCCGACCTGTTCCTTAGTAAGGTGGAGAAGCTTCGTAATCCCGCCGGCCGGGAAAACAGCGGGAAGTTCTCCTGCCCCTATACAGTAGTTCCCCGTAATTCCGCCGTTCTGGACGGCTTTTCCGACGATGAATCTTTAGCTTATCCTGACGGGACGCCGTACAGGCCGTTCGGGCACTGACCCCGCAGGTTTTTCCGTCACACGCCGCGTTGTCTGCTTAACCGCGGATTAAGCTAAAGGCGGTTTTGCTTAATCGCCGCTCCTGAATCAAAAAATCGGACACTACCGGTGCTTTAGCCTCAGGGAATCCGGCGCCGGGCGGGGTAAACTTATATATAGGAAGCGTTAAAGGACGGCACAACAGGCGGCAGTTAAGACCGGGTAAAACAAGGAAAGGAGTAAAATCATGAAAAGTTCAATATACGCGGCAGTAGCGATCCTAGGGCTGGCGGGCGGGGTTTATGCCGGCACGGCGGCCGGCCAGTTGGAGTTGAACGCTGTCAGCAAAGCCGATATTATCGCGCTGATCCCCCCCGTCTCCTTGCCAGAGCCCCTGGCACCAGGCGGCAATAAGATCATAGGCGGCGAGAGAGCCGCTGAAGGCGAGTTCTCCTTCATCGTTTCGCTGCGCGACAACCTCCACGGTCATTTCTGCGGCGGCACGCTTATCAAGAAGGACTGGGTGCTGACCGCGGCGCATTGCATCGGCAGCATCCCGGACGGCATGGAGACCGTGTTCACCGGCGTTGACTTCCAGATGGGCCGGCCTGACGAGGGCGCCGAGAGGTTCGTGGTGGACCAGATCATCCCGCACCCTGACTATAACGCGAAGACGAGCGACTACGATTTTGCCCTGCTGCACCTCAAGGGCGAGTCACGGTTCGCCCCCGTGGCGCTGAACCGCAAAGAGCTGTCCGGCCGGGTGAACTTCGTTGTCGCCGGCTGGGGCGTTATGACTTGGAGCGATTCGCCCTGGAGCTCCCCCAGCCTCTCCTATACACTGAAGAAAGTGACCGTCCCGCTGGTCTCCGCCGCCGTCTGCTCCAGGTCTTATCCTTCCATGATCACGGACCGCATGCTCTGCGCCGGCTTCAAGGAGGGCGGCAAGGATGCCTGCCAGGGCGACAGCGGCGGCCCGCTGGTGACCGGCGCGGGCGCCGGCCGCGTTCTCGCCGGCGTGGTGAGCGTGGGCGGAGGCTGCGCCCAACCCAACCAGTACGGCGTTTACGCCAAGGTCAGCTCGGTGCTGCCCTGGATAGACGGCATAATTAATTGAAATAAAGCGACACATAACTTAATTCCTGTATGATTAACCGTAGGTTAAGTTAAAGGCGGTTTTGCTTAACCGCCGCTCCTGAATCCAAAAACCGGACCGGCCTGGTGCTTTGGCCTCAGGGTATCCGGCGGCGGGCAGGGTAAACTTATATAAGGAAGCGTTGTGGACGGTAAAGCAGGGCCAGTTAGAACTGGATAGAAAAACTAAGGAGGGTAATTATGAATCAAAAACAAAACAAGTTGCATCTGCTGGCGGGTCTGGCGGCTGCGCTGATGGGCGCGACCGCTGTTAGCGGCGTCTGCGGAGAGCCCGCGTGGCTGGATCCCGCCGGGTTCACTAAGGAGCTTAAGGCCGTAGAGGTGCCGTCCGCCGCTCAGCCGGACAGGGCCGGGCCGTCCGCTTTCATGGAAATTAATTCCTGCGCCGTAGTGGACAGCAGGGAGTACGTCCTGGAACGTCCTTCTCTGGTGCAGGCCGTAAAACTGCTTCAGCCCTGCGCCAGGGATATCTCGCTGGCGTACGGCAAACCGGTCTGGATCAAAAAGGGCGGGGAGCAGATACTTATTGACGTGGGCGGCAGCGGCGGCAATGCCGTCGTAGCTAATAAGCTGGAGACCGAGCTGGCGGCGCGCGGCAAGAAACTGTTCCAGTACAGCGTGCTCCTCGTGGTCGAGAATGACCCGTTCGGCCTCAGGACCGGCTTAACCGGTGCCGTGGCCGAATTCTCCGCGGAGAAAGCGATCACCCCTCCGGGGCTGGCCTGCTACAACGCGGCCGTCAATTCAACAGGACTTTCCGGAAGCAGTTGCATGAAATTATGCAGGGGGGCGGAAAGCACGGGGCCTGTGGATTGCTATAGAACGGCCGTCAATTCAACATCTCTTGCGAATGGCGATAGCATAATTGAATTATGCAGAGGGGCGGAAAACACAGGGCCTGCCGATTGCTTTAGAAAAGCCGCCAACACAACATCACTGGCAGATGGCGCTAGTATAATAAAATTATGCAAAAGCGCAAGGAACACGGACCCCGCCGATTGCTTTAGAAACGCTTCTCAAACCACTTCGCTGTCCGTGGAGGACATGCTGCGGTTCTGCCGGGAAAACCCGCATCATGGATATGATGGCGGCTGGTGATCAGCGGAACAGTCTACGGCTAAAAAAACTGACACTTGACAGCAAGCAAAAGGGGGGTATATTATCACATCGAGGAATTACCCGACGTAAAAGATACGCGTTGGCCGCCGCGCTGGCGATCATAGCGGGAGCCGCATATGCCGGCAGCTTCCGCAGGAATGTCCCGGCGGATCTAAGGGACGCGCCAAAGGCGTACGAAGAGCTGACGAATTCTTCAGGTCCGTCCGGAGTCTCTGTGCCTCCGCCGTCCCCTTCGCCCGAGCCTCTGCCTTTTCCCGCGGCGGCATACGCCCGAACAACGAGCGGCCGACAAGCTTACACGCCAAAATATTCGGCCAGGTACAGGGCGCCGACTACCTGCGCTACTTGGGAGCCGGCGTGAGGGAAATCCGTGTGGAGGGGGATAATGAGGAATTCATGAGTCTACCCGCGTATAGTCATATTGACATGACTTTACTAATTGGTAAAATAGGGTATGACCGAAAACACTCATGTTCCTAAACATCCCCTCCGCCGCTATCTATGGGCGTCCGTAAATGAGGATTTATCCAAGAAGATGGTATTCATTGGCGGGCCGCGCCAAGTTGGCAAAACTACTTTCGCCCTCAGCTTCCTGAAGACCCCGCCGAAAAACGAGACGCACCCGGCTTATATGAACTGGGACCGAAGCGAACACCGGGAACGGTTACTAAGCGGAGAACTGCCCGCCAACGAGAAGATCATACTTCTCGACGAAATCCATAAGTTCGCGCGCTGGCGCAATCTTGTCAAAGGATTTTATGACACGCAGAAATCGAAGCTTTCCATTATCGTGACCGGCTCCGCCAGGCTGGATTATTATCGCAAGGGCGGCGATTCCCTCCAGGGGCGCTACCACTACTACCGGCTGCATCCCATTTCGCTGCGCGAACTGGACCCGACAGCGAAAGCGAAGACGGTCCAGCAGCTGCTCCGCTTTGGCGGCTTTCCGGAACCGTTATTCGCCGGCAGCGACCGGGAACATCGCCGCTGGCAAAAAGAGCGGCAGGATCAAGTGCTCCGCGATGATCTGCGGGATCTGGAGCGGGTTAGAGAAGTGTCCTTGATCGAACTTCTTGTCCATCACCTTCCGAACTGCGTGGGCTCCCCCCTTTCGGTAAAGAACTTAAGCGGGCTCCTGCAGGTGTCCTATGACTCGGCAGAGCGCTGGCTGACAATTCTTGAAAGACTTTATGTCTGCTTTCGAGTCTCCCCCTACGGAAGCACGAGGATTCGGGCGGTGAAGAAAGAACGCAAGCTTTATTTATGGGACTGGTCTCAGGCGCCGGAGGGCGGACCGCGCTTTGAAAATATGGTTGCCTCCCAGCTCCTTAAATATTGCCACTGGCTGGAAGACACGCAAGGTCTGCGCATGGAGTTGCGCTATCTGCGCGACACCGATAAGCGTGAGGTTGACTTTGTGGTTCTGCGCGACGGGGTAGCAGAGTTCGCTGTTGAGTGCAAGACCGGCGAGCGTGCGGTATCACCGTCATGTATTTATTTTAAGGAACGCACCAAAATTCCTGCCTTCTACCAGGTGCACCTCGGGTCCAAGGATTATACACACGCCGGCAGCGGCGTGCGCGTTCTTCCTTTTGAGCGCTTTTGCAAAGAACTGGATCTCCCGTAGCCGATCGGCGTTTTCATTTGTTAAAGGTTCGCGCTTATATTGGTATCTTGCCATAGTTCGTATATTACAAAATATGCGAATTGTGGGCGCAATGTGTAAAAGGTAGCCCGACGGAGGCGTATCAAAAGGGAAGGGGGGAGTTCGCTTTTATGGGTGGAAGGCGAACACGTTGAAACATCCAATTTGGCCTCCCTTCTTGACAAAGTTACAATCTGTAACTATACTATAAACATGATAATGAAACTCTTGGGACATAAAGATTACCTTCGCATTTTACTGGCTTTGCGCCAGGAGGGGAAAGGCTTACGCTTTGACCAAATTAAGAAGATGATGAATCTTAACCCCACACAGGTGGATCGTGCACTGAAATTCTTGCGCAAGGAACTCTGTATCATCACACACGTACTGCCAATTAAAGAAGGCCGAATCCTGGTTGAATACAGGTTAGGAAAACGCGGCGCGGCATTTCTGGAATCATTTGACTCATTCAGATCCGCCACGCGGCAAAGAATCGCCGTGTTGGGAACGGCTGAAATCAGTGAGCTTCAAAACCTTTCACACAACCATAGTCCATGGCTATAATTTTTCTTCTTGGACCAAGCGTGTGGAAAGCCGGTAAAAAAACACCCGCCTATAGCCCCATGGAAATGCGGCGCCAGATCGCCGAAATTTTTCGTGAGAACGGACATAAAGTAATTTTAATGGAAGATGAACCTGACATTACTGGTGAGGATCTTCCAAATAAATTCTATCGTTTATTGCGCGATAAGGTCGTTACGGATGTTGTTGTGTATTGGCCGCCGCGCGCCGAAATGCAAACCACCCACGCCGAGTTCGTGCTGTGGGGTGCGTGTCCGAATATATCACAATTGCCGCCTATTCAACTACTGCACCACGCTTCCATATTTTCCGTCAAAGGTGAGGTCTTCAGCATTAATGTTCGTGAAGACAGAAACCGCTATCTAACCTCTATATTGGCCAGACAGGGAGTCTGCCTGGTGGAATGGGAAAGCGACGAGGATTTAAAAGAGCAGGTCTGTTTACTTTCGGCGGAACTTTAAACAGGATATTTTTACCCAAAATGAAAAACCCGCTTTCGCGGGCTTCTCACGCTGGCCCGTAGGCCGCGGCGGAAAGGAACCACACTAAAGGGCCATTCGCAAAAGATAGGCGTCCCAGAATTCCCTGGGAGTGACTACAAGTGTTTTCATGTGGCGGGGCGGAAAGTGGGGTTTGTTGCCGGTGACTAAGAATTCCGCTTTCGCGGCTTCTGCACACTCCAGGAAACGATTGTCCGAGGAGTCACGCTTACAAAGATTCAGGGTCTTCTTCGGAGAGACCAATTTGGACCGGGATTTAAACAGGGCAATAAAACTTCCGATCTTCCGGGGTTCAAAAGCAAATCTCTGCCGGCGCAACACCCTATCCAGCTCGGCCAGGATAGAAGGTGAAAGGGCAGCATGAATTTTGCCCTGCAGGGCCAAATCCAAGATTGTCGCCGGAAGACTATCCGCAGCCAGAAGGCCGGATACAATAACGTTCGTATCCAGAACTACGCGGATCACAAATGAGCACGCCTGGCCGTGCGTATTTCGCGTGAGATTTCTTTAGAAGAGATCTTGTCCAGACCTTTGGCTTTAGCTTCAAGCTGGAGTTCAACAACAACGGAGGCCCGCTTTTGCCTGAGAATGGTAGTCAGGTAATCTGAAATACTCATCAAGACAGCCTTCGGCCGGCCACGGGAGCTGACAAGATATCTAAGCTGGCTTCGGTCGAGGCCGTTAACAAGACCTGACAGCCGATGCCGCGCTTGATCTAAACCGATAATCTGAGTGGTCATTTATATTCCTCCAACCTATATATTAGTATACAGGTTGGCGGGACAGCAGTCAAGGGCCGCCCGGCACTACGTTGCCCCAATTACGATAAATACGGGCACTCTGTTAACTATTATTAACAACTGTAAGGCGGATTTACAAGAAGTTATAAGGTTGCCGCTAAGTGTAACAGGAATGTGTTGGTAGAATAAGGTCTTTTCGCTATTCCTGGGAATTGCGTGATGAAGAACTGAACAATTCTTATCTGGTCCCCGTAGTTAGAATCTTCCATTACTGGCGCTGCATGGCGGGGGGATATGGAAAAGTGTGCTTTTATGGAGCGAAGGCGAACTAACTGTTCTTGTCTCGTTTTTGAGAAGAAAGGGCCTCGAAACTTTTACTTCCTATTAATGTGGCTTTCCATCCTTTCGGCGGCGGCCATGGGACACCCCATTCAGCAAGTTGTTTTTTCGTCCAGCCTCCGCTGGGGGTACGAGCTTTTTCAATTTCATCAAGTGAAGGATTTTTCACAAAAAGCCACCTTGAGGCGACCCCTTACTCTACGGCGATTCCCAGTGCGTTAAGAACGGCGTCGGCCAGGCTGTCCAATGCCGGCGCGGATAGGCGACCTATGCGCGGACCGAGGCGGGAGGCGTCGAGCGCGCGCATCTGGAAAGCCAGGGCCACGCTGTCTTTTAACAGGCCGCCGCCCCCTTGTTTAATGAAACAGGTGCCGGGCATGCCGAGGCGTTTAAGATTGGATGTCAGGGGAATACAGAGCGCCGTAGACGTGAAGCGCGCCAGGTCCGGATTTTGGAAAACGACGACCGGCCGTGTCTTGCCCTGCTCGGAACCTCTGACAGGCTCAAGGTTGGCGTTGTAAATCTCTCCGGAAAGGGGGGACTTCATGGTTTGCGGTCCTCTCTTTCAAGAGAGGCGGGCCACTCTGCCAGGCCGGCGTCGAGCCAGGCCGAATCTTCCCTGGCTGATTTGTGCTCTGGCAGCTTCAGGAGATCCGCTGCTTCCAGACCAAGCGCCCGTGCCATGCAATTGATGGTTTCCAGCCCGGGCGCGTGGCGGCCGGCTTCAAGACGGGCGATATTGGCGCGGGCGATACCTGTCAGACCCGCCAGCGCTTCCTGGGTTAAATGTTTCCTTTCCCGCGCGGCCCGGAGCCTCTGGCTTATAGCCCAGGCCAGGGCGCCGCCTTTGCTTTCTTTGGTCTGTACGCGGATCCTGCCGCGCCGCTTGACCGTGCCGGCGGTGGAGAAAGCGATAACCCTCTCCAGCCCCTGCAGGACCTGCGGGTTGAAAGCCCTGTTGAGGATTCCGACGATCCGCGCGGAACTCTGGAATAAATGTTTCTCGTGAGCTGACAATGTAATAGTCTGCATAATTACTTGGCCGACCCCTTTAACACGATCTGGTTAAGCAGGCGGCTGTTCTCAGTGCGAAGAGAAACAACCTCGGAACGAAGCTGCTCGTTGACCAGGAGGAAGGCTCTGTACTCATGGTAGAGCGTTCTATAATGCTCCGTCAGCTTATTGTACATGACGCTTA
>CAIQNV010000066.1 GCA_903873295.1 uncultured Elusimicrobia bacterium | reverse complement strand
GATGACAAATGTCTGATCAATTTACACCTGCGGCTGCAAAGCGCTGGAAGCGTATTCCCCAGGAGGCACAGGGAAAGATTCTGGCAAATGTGTGGTGCGGCAATTGCCGTGACACCGTTCAAATTGTCCTGGAGACCGCGGAAATAGAAAGTAAAGTTCTGATCCTTAAAGGCAAATGCAAAACCTGCGGCAAGGATGTTTGCAGAGTCGTCGAACCCGAAAATTGAGAATGGATAATTTAAAATGAAAGAAAACCAGCATATCGAATACAAGGAATCCTGGCGTGATGAATACCTGAAGTGGATCTGCGGCTTCGCGAACGCTGCCGGCGGTGTGCTGCACATCGGACGTAACCTTATCCTGTGAGCTATAAGGGCGAGTATCATTACCGCAGCGGCAGCACCAAGCAGGAACTGAAAGGCGCGGCGCTGGACCGTTTTCTTCTGAAAAAAGCAGGGCAGGCACTGGGATGGTGTGCCGATACCACATTTCCCGGTCGCTGACCTGTCGCCACAGGCGCTTGCTACCTTTAGAAAACGCGCGACGAAAAGCAAACGGCTTTCCGCCGAGTTGCTGTCGGAACCTGATGCCGTTCTTCTCGATAAGCTGCAACTGTTCGATCATGGCTACCTGAAGCGGGCGGCGGTTATGCTGTTTCATGATGAGCCCGAGCGTGTCGTCACCGGCGCTTATGTGAAAATCGGCTATTTCCGCACTGATTCCGACCTCTTGTATCACGACGAGATCCACGGCGACTTGTTTAGCCAGGTGGAAAAGACCCTGGACCTGCTGCTTACCAAGTACCTGCGCGCCGGCATCTCCTACGAAGGTATACAACGCTTAGAAACTTTTCCTGTGCCGGAGGCTGCGTTGCGCGAGGCCGTCATCAACGCCATCGCTCACAAAGATTATGCCTCCGGCATACCAATTCAAATCAGCGTCTATCATAATAAGCTTATGATCTGGAATGCCGGACACTTGCCTCAGGATTGGACGATTGAACGCCTCACCGCCAAACACGCTTCGTCGCCTTGCAATCCGGACATCGCCAACGCCTTTTTTCGCGTCGCATTTATGGAATCCTGGGGCCGCGGCATAGACCTTATCCGTAACGCCTGCCGCGTTGCGGGCAAACCTGCACCCGCCTTCCGCTGGGACAACGGACTTTGGGTGGAGTTCGCTTTACGGGAAGCTGGGACGCCGGTAGAAACGCTAGGAAAAACGCCAGGAAAGACTCCTGCCCGCATTCTGGAACTGCTGCAAAAGAACCCAAACCTAACTGTTCCCGAGATATCGCTGCGGATATTAAAATCTGAAAGCGCGGTGCAACGCAGTATACTAAAGTTGCAAATCTCCGGACGATTGAAGCGGGCCGGTTCTCGTAAAAGCGGCCATTGGGAGGTGTTGAAATGAGCACATCCGTCTGGGCTAGGAGAGAAAATGAGATCAGCCACTGGAAAAGGGTACCAGGAGAGTTTTTTAAAGCACCGGATACCTCTAGGCTGAGATGCTGGCTTTTAACGATTGTATACCCGCCGGGGCTGAAAATATGCCCGAAATAAAAACAATCGGGCACAATTTGGGCACAATCGCGGTTCATAGCACTCTCTAAAAATTCTATAATAGCAATGAGAAGTCCCCATAGCTCAAAGGATAGAGCTCCTGCCTTCTAAGCAGGCAATCCAGGTTCGATTCCTGGTGGGGACATTTTCAATTTTACCAGGAATCTCCAGGTTCGAGTCACGGATAAACCGCATAGCGGTTTTCCGCGACCCCGGCTTGAACACTGAATTGTGTCGCTTCGCTCCACCCGGCGGTTTCGCTGCGCAGGAAACCGCCTCCGCCCTTGCGGACCGGGCGCATCCGCCGGTAGTAATAATACGGGGGGAAGTAACAGGAATTATCCTCCCGGACGTAACTCTATCACCAACTTGCTTTTAACTGCCTGGGAAATCTTCCATAAGGTATGGAGAGTGAGATTTTGCCCGCCACGCTCTATCCGGGAGACAGTCTGTTGTTTCGTCCCTAATTTCCTTGCCAGTTGAACCTGGGACATATGAGCGCGATTTCGTGCCAAGGCGATCTGAACAGCTAAACGCACTTCCATATCCGCCTCTTCAAAGGCTTTCCGGAACCCAGGGTTCTTTAGATCCTTTTTAAGCACTTCGTTAAACGAAATCCCGGCTTTAATCTTTTTCTTCATATCGTTAATCCCCCTTCCGTGTCAACCAGTCCGCTAATATCCGCCTAGAACGTTCAATCTCGGACTTCGGCACCGCCTGCGCTTTCTTCAGGAAAGCATTGGTTACTAAAATTGTTTTACCGCAAATCACATAAAGAAAACGATGCTGATGATGCTCTATCGCCGGGCGAAGTTCGCGGACATTCCCTTCCAGCACATCGGCATAGGGTCTTGGCAAATTAGGCCCGTACTCCTGTAATAATGCAAACCATTTCTTTGCTTTCGCCTCATGTTTCTTGTTTAAACTCTTAAGATAGTCCAAAGGCTGGCTGCTTCCGTTCCTGTCCTGGTAAAATACAACAGTATAATCCATAATTCTATTATACAGCATATACGCTGTATTGTCAAGGTGCTTTTAAAGTTTCTCAACTGGGGGCTTCTGCACTACGAACAGTACACCCATCCGGCAAGGGGTGCGGGTGATACCCCCTGCGCCGCGCGCAGAGAAGCTTATTCTGTGCGCGCTAACTACTTCTATCCCTCTTTTATCAGCATTTCACGGGGGTGGAAAGGGTTGCGGCCTTTGAGACCGGAGAGGATGTCGCCGGCGAGGTAGAGACTGCCGGCGGCCAGGACAGTGCCGCCTTTGGGCGCGAGCCTGACCGCATACATTAAAGCTTTCAGCGGATCCTCAATTACCCTTACTTCGCGCCGCACGCCGGAGGGGAGAAGCTTCCTCACCGCCCGGGGATCGGCGGACCTGTAGGAGAGGGAACGCGTCAGGACAAGCTTCGAAGCCGCCGCCGCGAGCCGGGCGGCCAAGGGACCCAGATCCTTGTCGCTCATAAACGCCGCAACGCATACCGGCGGCCGGCCGATAAATTCCTTCAGCAGGGCTTCAAGGCCTTCCATATTGTGGGCCCCGTCCACTATCACCCTGCGGCCGGCCAGATCGAGCCGCTCGAAGCGGCCCGGCGGTATGGCCCGGCGTAAAGCTCCGCCGGCGCGCGCTAAGTTGAACTTCAGCCCCGCTTTGCCGGCGGCCAGCTCGGCCGCGCGCAGGGCAAAAGCGGCGTTAGCGAACTGAAAAGCGGGACCGGCAAATAGCTTTTTTACTGCGGGAGGAAGGGGAGAAGGCCGGAACAGCCGGGCCCCGACGGCAGCGGCGCGGCGCTTTATAACGCGCATAGCCTCGGGCGGCACCTGCAGGCCGGCCAGCACGGCCGCCCCTTCCTTTATTATCCCCGCTTTATGAGCCGCGATATTCTTGAGCCCCGGCCCGAGCAGGGAAACATGCTCCAGGCTTACCGAGGTTATGCCCGCCACGCCGCCGTCCGCGGCGTTGGTGGCGTCCAGCCTGCCGCCCAGGCCCGCCTCTACTACGGAGAAGCGGGTCTGTTTCAAAGAAAAATACAGGAAGGCGACGGCGGTAAGAGTTTCAAAAAAAGAAAGCTCGCCCGCGCTCACTGATTCCACCCGCAGGAAACAGGCGAGAAGATCTTTTTCCGGGATCACGCGCCCGTCGATCTTTATGCGCTCGCGCAGCGACTTAACGTGCGGGCTGGTATAGAGCCCGGTTTTATAGCCGCAGGCCGAAAGCGCCGCCGCGGCCATGCAGGCCGAGCTGGTCTTGCCGGTGGAGCCTGCAAGATGCAGGATAACTCCCATTTTGCCTTCGGGATCATCCAGCGCCGCGAGGGCCGCTTTGATCGGGCCCAGAGAATAATGCGCGGCGGCGGCCGGCGGGGGGAGAACCTTAAGCCAGGCCTCAATTCCGGCGTAGGTGTCGGGAAGCCTGCGCGCTCCGCCGCGCTCCTTAAGGGCTGAAAACATTTCGGAGACGGTCCGGCCGGTGCCGGGATGGCGCAGGCCGGGGGCGATCTCGGCCAGCGGCGCCAGCACGAATTCTCTTTCGGCCAGGCGCGGATGCGGGATGGTCAAGCCGGGCCGGTTTATTATCTGCCCGCCGTAAAAGAGTATATCCACGTCCAAAGTGCGCGGGCCGTTCTTAACAAGACGGCGGCGCTTCAAAACGCTCTCCACGCGCGCGATGAGCTTTAGAAGTTCATCCGGGGACAGGGACGTTTCGCAGACGGCGGCCATATTAAAAAAGGCCGGCTGCCTGAGGTAATAAAGGGGAGCGGTTTCATAAACGGAAGATCTTTTCAGAATACGGCAGCCGCCGCGGCACAGCAGAGAAAGGGCCCGCTCAAGGTTTGCCGACCTGTCGCCCAGATTCGAGCCGAGGGAGAAATAAACCTTCATTTGCGGGCGGCCCTTATGGCGTCGGCCACGAGCATGGCGCGGCGGCATTCCCGCACATCGTGCACGCGGATGATGTCCGCGCCGTTGGCGGCTCCGGCCACGCAGGCGGCGATGGTCCCGCTAAGGCGCTCGTCAGGTTCGCCGCCGGCGAGGGTGCCTATGAATTTTTTGCGGGAAACCCCGAGCATTACCGGGTACCCCAGAGCGCGGAGCTCAGCAAGGCGGGCGAGAAGCGCCAGGTTGTGCTCAAGCGTCTTGCCGAAACCGATGCCGGGATCAAGTATTATCCGCTTTACGCCGGCCTTAGCCAGTGCGGCGGCCCTTTCCGCAAGAAAAGTTCTTACCTCGGAAACCACGTCCCCGTAAACCGGGGCGGCCTGCATACTGCGGGGTTCGCCCTGCATGTGCATTATTATCGCGCCCGCGCCCGAGGCCGCGGCGGCTTCTATCATGGCGGGGGAAATAAAACCCGTTATATCGTTTATGATGTCCGCGCCGGCTTTTACGGCCAGCCGCGCCAGCTCCGGCTTGCAGGTATCCACTGAAACCGGGATCCTGAGGCGGCCGGCCAGGGCCTCGAGAACGGGGAGCACGCGGAGTTTTTCGTCTTCCAGCGGAACCGGAGCGCTGCCCGGCCTGGAGGACTCCCCTCCTATATCTATCAGTTCCGCACCCTGGGCTTCCAGCTCAAGCGCGCGGGCCGCGGCGGCTTCCACGGAGGCCCATTTCCCACCGTCCGAAAAAGAGTCCGGTGTGACATTAAGTATGCCGCAGATAAGGGTACGGCCGGGAGGGAATTCCAGTTTCTTCATGCCTAAATTTTACTATTTATTACCAAGTGCGGATAGCAGAAACATGATACCGGCCATAGGGCCAGGCCGAAGGGGGGAAGAAAATGTGCTTATTTTCCAACACTTATTTGAAAGGGGGGGAAACTACCCCTTGACAACTATACTATACTATGCTATACTATACACAGCTTCAAGCAGGTTATCTGAAGGGAGGAAATATGAATACCCAAAAGTATATGCTCCAGAAGGACTTCAAGGTGTGGATGGGCGTGACTCTCGGACTGATAAAGGACGGCAAGATGGGCGCCAGCATAGCCCGCGCCGACCGCATCAAGCTTGCTTTAACCTACACGGGGGTGAAAAGATGAAGCCGCGCTACCAGGTAGTTATCTCGCTATCGGAAGAAGACACCGTTAAACTGAAGCAGTTAAGGGATGACGGCTACCAGATAGTGGACATCTTCCGCCTCGGCCTTACCGAGGCGGAGGTGGCCGCTAAGAAGTCTGGAAAGCGCAAGGAAAAGCCTAATCAGGATAAACTCTTCTAAGAATACTTCCCGCCCCTGAATTCACCCCTCTCTACCTTATTCTCTGCCATAGGCCTTAAGACCTAGCCCGGTTTAGGAACAATTACCCTTACGGAATTCTTTTTGATTGCGTATAATATTTATATGAAAAACAATAAAGCGGTTTTCCTCACGATCCTTGGAACTATTTTTATGTCCACCGGTTTCGCTTTTGCCGAAAGTCTGGCACTTGAACAGTTAAAGGAAGCAGCCAAAGCAACCCCTGCACTGGCAGATGCGGTTGTAGCAGCCTCAGTTCCCGGAAAACCCGCGGTGGCAGTTTCCGGCCCCTCCGCGGTCGCTCCGGCTGTAACAGTGGTGCCCGCGGTGCCCGCGCCGGCTCCCGCAAAACCTAAAAAAAATCCGATAATGGAATTCATCGGTGACAATTTTTCCGGCATCGTATCCGCCCTGGCGATAGCCCTTATCGCCTTCCTGGTGATCGGCACCGGCGGCGCGGCCCTGGCGGTAGGCGCGGCGGCCTTCGGCGCTTTTTATATGATAGCCAAGCTTTAAAAGAAACCGCCGCTTAAAAATACCGCGCCTACAGCGCGGTATTTTTTTGTCCCCTGAACCGCACATGGCCGGCGGCATAGCCGCCCGTACGGCCCATCAGGCCGCGGCGCCGATAAGGGTTTCAGCGTGCCCGGTCCTGCCCGGAGCGCTTTTTTGCATACAGACCACTGTGGGCGCGTGACCCTCGCATTCCTCGGGGGCGTATTGCGCGTAGGAAACTATTATCACCAGATCGCCCTTCTGCACCAGCCGGGCGGCCGCGCCGTTCACGCCGATAACGCCCCTCCCGCCGTAAAGCACGTAAGTCGAGAACCTGGCGCCGGTGTTCACGTTGTAAATATCCACCTTCTCATTCTCCAGCAGGTCCGCCTTCATGCAAAGCTCGCGGTCTATCGTAATGGAGCCATTGTAATTTATATCCGTGCGGGTCACCTTCGCCCGGTGTATTTTCGACTTCATCAGGGTCCTGATCATTTATTGCTCCTTTCTTTATTCAGGCGCAGGGCGGCGGCAATGCCCAGCAGCACCAGGTCCGGGATAACGCGGTCAAAGACCCCCGCGTCCTCGAACAGTTTGGAGAAACCGCCGGTGCCTATCACCAGCGCGTCCTCCGTAAAATAATCGCTCTTTATTTTGGCGGAGATACCTTTAATAGCCAGCAGGCTGGAATAGTACAGGCCGGACTGGATGGAGTCTATGGTGGTCTTGCCTACCAGCTCGCCGGGCTTGGCTATTTCCACCCTCGGCAGCTTTGCCGTCCTCGAGGCCAGCGCTTCCATGGAGATGCGCAGGCCGGGCATTATCACGCCGCCCAGATATTCCTTCTTTTTAGAAACCGCGCAGAAGGTCGTGGCCGTGCCCAGGTCCACTATCACAAGGTCCTTTGCCGGAAACAGCTCCGAGGCGGCGATGGCGTTAGCTATCCGGTCCGCGCCCACCTCCAGCGGGTTCTTGTATTTTATGTTCAGTCCGGTCTTTATGCCGCCCTGAAGCAGGAAAGGCTCCAGGCCGAAATATTTAAGCGAGGTCCGGTGCAGCGTATAGCTAAGGTCCGGCACCACCGAGCAGATGCCCACCTCCGTGATGTCCTTCGGCTCGACGCCGTTCTCGCGGAGAACGCTCTTGAAGAAAGTCCCGAATTCATCCGGCGTAGCGCTCCGGGATGTGCAGCGGAATTTCGCCAGCAGCTTGTCTTCCCTGAAGACGCCGCCATAGATCTGAGTGTTCCCTACGTCGAGAGCTAAGAGCATATTGCCTCCGTTTTATTTTCGGCTATCGCCGCGTAAAGCAGGTCCGCCAGTTCCTCCGGCCCGCCGCAATCGGCCAGTTTACTGCCCTGCCGGTAGAGGTGGAAGACGTGCTTCCTCTTCATTTCCGCAAGATCGTTATGCACTACGAGATCGGCCGAAGCCAGGGCGCGGACTTTTTTCAGCACGCGCCCGGGGGTGGCGCCCGAGGTCAGCTTGAAGCCTATCAGCAGCGGCAAACTGTTCTTCCCGGCGGCCGCGTAGTTTTTTATCCGGTCTATGATCTTAAAATTCCTTTTTAGAACCAGCTTCAGCACCGGCGCCTCCGAGCCCAGTTTTGCCGCCCGGCCGGGCTTGAATTTTTTTCCGCCCGCCTCTATCCAGGCGGGGGAATAATCGCTGACCGCCGCAAGGTGCACCACGGCGTCAAAGGCCCGCGCTTTCAAAAGGCGCCTCAGCTCCCGGTCCAGGTCGGCAAACCCGGTGAATTCGTTCAGCGTGATGTTTTTGCCGGCGGGCCGCTCCGCCCCCCGGGCGCAAAGACAGACGGTTTCACAGCCGCGCGAAGCGAAGCGCTCCGCTATTATGCGGCCTGTCCTGCCGGTGCTCAGATTGGTTATAAAGCGCGCCGCGTCTATATATTCGCGCGTTCCGCCGAAGGTAATAAGCGCTCTCATAGATTTTTCTTTATTTCCTTATATATAGCCTCAGGCTCCAGCAGTCGGCCGGCGCCTTTATCGCCGCAGGCCTGATAGCCGATGCCGGCGCCCAGCATTTTTACGCCCCAACCTGCCAGGATACCGAGCGAGCGCTTTGTCGCCGGGTGTGCGTACATATTCTGGTTCATGGCCGGAGCTATCAGGTAAGGCTTTGAGAAGTCGAAAGCCAGGAAGACGGTGGAAATATAATCATCGCCGATCCCGGCCGCCAACTTATTTATGATATTTGCGGTAGCCGGGCAGACGATGGCCAGGTCCAGCCACTTGGTGAGGGCGATATGCTCCAGCGCGGACCTGTCTTCGAAAGTGTCCACATAGACGGCTTTGTGGGTAAGCCCTTCAAGGGTGGATTTGCCTATAAATTTCAGCGCGTTCGCAGAGCAGACGGTCTTTACCTCAAAGCCTTCCTGCACAAGTCTGGAGATGACATTGCAGGCCTTGTAGCAGGCTATGGAGCCGGTAAGCTGAAATAAAATATTTCCCTTAGAGTTTGACATTATCGATAAGCCTCACATTCCCGAGTTTTGCAGCGACAAACCTGCGGCCCCAGCGTTCCTCCACATAGTCCGGCTGGAAACCGAGCGCGACCAGGCGTTTCTTTATCTCAGCCGGGCGCACGGAGGAGCGCAGCGCTTTATACAGGGCGGGAGCCAGTTCTCTATGCTCCGGCTCAAGCAACAGATTGCGCGAGCTCATGGCCAGCCCGTCGGCTTCCCTCAGCGTCGGGCACGGGACTATTTTAGTGCCGGTAAAAAAAGCCTCCGCCATTTCTTTGATAAGGTGGTACTGTTGAAAATCTTTCTCACCGAAATAGGCCCTGTCGGCGCGGACGAGGTTAAGGAGCTTCAGCACCACGGTCAGCACGCCCTCGAAGTGGCCCGGCCTGTGCGCGCCGCAGAGCGCCCCGCTTTCAACGGTTTCATTAAGCCTGTACCTGTAGCCGTCCGGGTACATCTCCCGCGCACGCGGAAGCAGCAGAAAATCGGTTTTAGCTTTCTCGAGCTTTTCTATATCCCCGGCCAGCGTGCGGGGATAGCGCTCCAGGTCCCGGGGGTCGTTGAACTGCGCCGGGTTCACAAAAATGCTGGCCGCCGTCAGCTCGTTCTCCCGCCGGGCGCGGCGCAGGAGCGAGAGGTGCCCCTCGTGCAGGGCGCCCATGGTGGGCACGAAGCCGACGGTTTTACCGGCGAAGAGCGGGCCTGCCCTGAGCTTCAGCCAGCCCGCCGTGCTTTTCACTATTCGCATATTCTTTTCCTTTGCATTCGGGGAAAACCGAATTTTTAACTTCCTTGTCGAAATTATTCAGCGCGGCCACTACCAGCCGGCGGCCGTCCAGATATTTCTTTACGAAAGGGGGGGGCTCGCCGTAAAGCCCCAGCAGGTCGTGCAGCACCAGCACCTGCCCGTCGGTAAACCGCCCGGCCCCGATGCCTATCACCGGGATCTTCAGGGAGCCGGTTATGCGCTTCGCCAGCTCTTCCGGCACGCATTCCAGCACCAGCGCGAAGCAGCCCAGCCGTTCCAGTTCCAGCGCCTGCGCGACGAGCCTCTCCGCGGACGCGGGATCTTTGCCCTGGGCCTTGTACCCGCCGAATTTATTAACGGACTGCGGCGTAAGGCCTATATGCCCCATCACCGGGATATCCGACTTTATGATATGCGAAATTATCTCCCCGTGCCCTTCTACGCCTTCTATCTTAACGGCCTGCGCCCCGGCTCTGGCCAGCTTTTCCACGGCCTCCATGGCCGGCCCCAGCCCCTTGCGCACCGAGAGAAAAGGCATATCGCCCACTATCAGCTTGTCCTTCACCGCCCGCGCTACGGCCGCTGTATGCAGGGCCATCATGTCCGCCGTGGCCGCTATGGTCGAGCCGTGGCCGTGCATGACCATGGCGAGGCTGTCCCCGACGAGGACGCAGTCCACGTCCGACTCCCCGGCCAGCGCCGCCAGGGTATAATCGTAGGCCGTTATCATCGAGATCCTGCGCCCCGGTTTTCTGTAGCTGTAGAAGTCAGTTATTTTCATATAGTTTGGCGAACGCCGAATAAACTTCCGCGAAGGGGTCCTTCCCGAGCGCTTTGATGTCCGAAGCTACGGTGGCCGCGTCGCGGCGGCAGATAGGCCCGCTCAGGGCGCGCGCGGGGTCTTCCTTGAAATTATCCAGCGCGGCCTGGAAATAGCGCTGCACCCGGGCGCGCGGTATGCCTAGTTCCCCGGTCAGGGCAGTCGTAGTTTTTTGCCACAGCAGGACCGGCAGGTTCGCGCCGAGCACGCACAGGGCGTGGTAAAGTTTCTTCTCGCTCTTCTTTATCCGGAAAACAGGATTGGAGAATTCCGGCGCCAGTTTCTTCAGCGGTACGCCGGGGTCAAGGGCGAACGGGATGCGCCGGTATTCTTCAAGGGAAAGCGGTCTTGCGCAAAGCGGCATGAACGGGTGCATGGCGAATGCGCCTTTTATATTCAGGCTGCCCGAGAAGTGGATTAGCGTCTTGGTTTTCAGGAAGGGGTTGGCGGAGATGAACCGGGCGATAGCGCCGTCGTTTATAAGGATGAAAATGGTGGAGCAGCCGCCGAGCGCGGTTTCGGGCCGGAGGCCGGAACTCCTGTGCCAAAGTTTATATGGGACTTTAAGAAGCCGGAAATAGGCCTGGAGATGAGTGGATGCCCGGCCGTTGCCGGCTATGCCGTAAGATCTTTTCATAACGTGGGTACCTGTCCTTTAGGGATCAAGTCCGCGAAGTTATTATAGCAAAAGCTTTTATTTCTCGGTAAACGAAGAGACCGTATAAGTGTAAATTTCCACGGCTTTGTCTTTCCAGGCGTCGGCGGAAAGCCCGGCTTTCTCAAGGCAGAGCGAGGAAAGGAACTCTTCTTTCTTTTTGAAGTGCTCCCAGACCTGCGGCAGATAAGTGCCTGAGCGGCGGCCGCTTTTAATATAAACCCCGTGCAGGCCTTCTTTCACGGCTTCGGCTCCCTTTACCCGCTCAAGCGGAGAAAGGACAGAGATCTCTATTTTAATTTTTTTTAGTTCGGACTCCGAGACGGGCCCGAACCTGGGGTCTTCAAAATCTGCGGCCACCGCATAGGAGGCTGCCATGTCGGCAAGGGCGAAGCGCGGCTCAAGACTGCCTATGCAGCCGCGCAGTTCGCCTCCCAGCGTAAGGGTGACGAAGATGGCGGCCGGCTGATTAAATTCAGGGATCGCATTTAAAGGCTGTACCGGGACTTTACGGTCCGCGCCTATACTTTTCCTCGCCAGGGCCAGCAGTTCTTTCTTCATGTCCGAAGACAGGTCGAGCGCTCCGGCCGGTTTCGGGGAGGCTTCCGTAAAAAACCCCGCGCCGTAACCCACCACGGCGCTGTCGTCGCCCGAGATCTTTCCCGAATGGGTGTAAAGAGCTGTCTCAAAATCATTACAGCCCAGTTCAAGCGCCGCGGCCGCGCCCGCCGTCATGGCGGCCTGGCCGCAGGCCGTGGTGTCCAGGTAAGCGGAAGCTTTGGAAAGCAGCAGCTGGTTGGCCAGCTCGAAGTAGCCGGGGCTGGAGTTGCGCATCGCCTGGCGCAGCGCCAGCAGCACAGAGAGGTCGGAGAGCTCGGCGATGTTCCCCGGCGGATAGTGTGACAGATCGGAAGAAACGCAGAACAGCGCTTTGCGCCCCTTCATGGCGCGGCCTATGGCGCGGCCGGCTTCCTCAAGCAGGGCGGCGTCCGAATTATTAAAGAGGACAGGGACTATTTTAACGGCCCCGCCTTTGAGCGCCTGCAGAAAAGGCAGCTGGACCTCGACGGCGTGTTCGGCCGCGTGGGCGAGGGGCAGGTCCTCAAAAAGTTTCTTGTGCTTCAGGAGCTCGGCGCAGAAAGCGGAATCTATCGCCACGTTCCCAAGCGGGGTTTCAAAAGAGCCTTCGGCCAGCAGCGCCCCTTTGGCGAGCGACATGGTGTGGCCGGTGGCCATTATTACCAGAGTGTCGAAGGGGAAATCTTTGAACGGGGCGAAGGCGGCGCCGGCCGCGGGGCCCGAGTAAGCGTAGCCGGCGTGGGGGGCCAGGAAGCCCGTCGCGCGCCCGGCGGGAAGCGCCCCCGCCTTAAGAAAGCCTGAAACTTCCGCAAGCAGTTTTTCGGGCCGCGCCTCATAAAAGCGCCCCGCGACGGCCGGTTTTCTTATCATAAAAAGCCTCCCGCCCCAATTATACATTTGTTTTATCCCGCAGAAAAAACTAAAATAGAGTCACGGTGGTTGTAGCTCAGTGGTTAGAGCGCTCGGCTGTGGCCCGAGAGGTCGCGGGTTCAATCCCCGTCAGCCACCCCAAATTTCAAAAAACCCGGATTTCCCCGAGGCGGCCGCCGCCGCAGAATTAAATTTCCGCAGTTTTTCCCACGGAGATTTAAGTTTATAAGAAATCCGCTTCCCGCCTAAAATAAAGTTCGAACCGATATTTTTCCATATTTGCAGGTTTTCCGCCGGATCGCCGGAAATCGCGGACTCTCCGGCGAGAACTGCGGTATTGTAGAAACCCATAAGCGGTTCGAACCGATTATCACCCTGCCGCGCAAAAGCTGCGAGTTTCATTTCATTTTCCATTTTCTTCTCAACGAATGAACGCTTTTTATCAGCGTACTCGGACTGCGTAAGCTGGCCCGCCAGCAGCATGTCCAGGATTGCGTTCATTCGTTGATTAAGGATTACTATTTCATCTCGCAGATTTTGGGCGGCCTCTTCCCCGGCCTGGGCCGCCTTAATTGATACCTTTTTTATGTTATCGAGAGCTTCGGCGGCCAGGGCCGGGGGTAAGGAAACTCCTTTTAACTCGGCGCGCAGTTGCGCGTCAATGACCTCTTCCCGCACAAAAGCCTGATCACAGTTTACATTGCGCTTGGTGCAATGAAGATAGTTATGGCCCTTTTGAGTTTCCGTAGTGACGAAGCGCCCGCAACCCGCGCAGCGGAAAGCGCCGCGGTAGACGTAAGGCTTTAGGCCTTTAGTGTGCGGCTTACTTTTGTTCCTCATTACCTCCTGGCACTTGTCGTAGAGGGCTTTAGAGATAAGGGGTTTATGTTTGCCCTCGTAAAACTCGCCCAGGTATTTTATAGCCCCGTAGAAAAACGGGTTTACCAGCAGCCGCTGGTAGTTGGATGTGGCCAACTCTTTGTTGCGCCGCTTATTTAGGCCCTCGGCATTCATTATGCGGCGCAGCTCCCTTAGCGGATACTTGCCGGTAGCGTAAAGCTCAAAGGTACGCCGCACCAGCGGGGCCATTTCCTGGTCTACTACGATGGTGTGGTTCTTGGTGTCATTGAGATAGCCGAGCGGGGCCAGGGTAGGGAGAATGCCGTTGCGGAGTTTCTGGCGCAGGCCCCGCTTAACGTTCTCTGACAGGTTGTCGACGAAATACTTAGACTGCCCGAAGGCGATAGACAGCATGAACTTACCCTGCGGCGTACGGTCGAACCAGAAGGTGGGGAATTTAAGCTCCAAGACCTTCCCAAGGTCTACGAGGTAGATTATCCTGCCGCCGTCTACGGAATTGCGGGCAAGCCGGTCTGAGTGCCAGGCCACAATGCCTTGGGCCGCGCCCTGCTCCAGACCCGCCACCATCTCGTTAAAGACCTCGCGGCCCGGTTCCTTGGCGGTCTTGCTTTCGAGGAACTCCCGCACAATGGTAAGCCCCTCCTTGCGCGCATATTCGCGCAACTCGGCGAGCTGCGCCTCTATGGAAAGGATCTGCCGGTCCGGCTCGTCCGTGGACTTGCGCGCATAAAGGAAATACCGCATATTAGGTTTCTGCATACCTTGCCTCCCCGCTCTTAAGGCCGGTTTTGCCCAGCAGGGCTGAACCCGGCCTTAAGTGCTATTCTTCAACTCTGCGCCGCTGGTAAGGCCGGCCAGGCGCAGCAGCGCTGGGCCGGCCGCACCGGCGGCCATAAGGACAATAATTCGGTTCGTAATTTATCATTGGCGGGAAGCGGATTTCTTATAAACTTAAATCTCCGTGGGAAAAACTGCGGAAATTTAATTCTGCGGCGGCGGCCGCCTCGGGGAAATCCGGGTTTTTTGAAATTTGGGGTGCCTTCCAGGCCGAATT
>CAIQNV010000065.1 GCA_903873295.1 uncultured Elusimicrobia bacterium | reverse complement strand
GTTCCACAGGCAGTGTATGGCCGCGTTGGAAACGCATTGCGGCTGCGTAGTGCCGGAACAGGCGGCGATGACCACGGGATTGTTATAGGACGAGGACGGCACGCTGTTCCAGTCCGGAGAGCAGCAGGCCGCGGGCGTCGGGTCGGAGCAGCCCGGGCCCTGGGAGTTCCACAGGCAGTGTATGGCCGCGTTGGAAACGCATTGCGGCTGCGTAGTGCCGGAACAGGCGGCGATGACCACGGGATTGTTATAGGACGAGGACGGCACGCTGTTCCAGTCCGGAGAGCAGCAGGCCGCGGGTTTCGTGTCGGAATCAGTCTGGAAATGGACGTCGGGGTTGAGGTTCTCGTTGGCCAGAGAGGCGCCGCCAAGGTGCGGGCGGGAGCCGCAGCGGATATTGAAAACCGGCCCCAGAGTGTCATAAAAGTGCTCCATGCTTACCGGGACCGGGGCCGGGCCTTCCCGAAACATAAAGAATTGATAGGTGTAGGGTGTGCCGCAGCGGACATCATATTGGTCTCCTGCCGGCCAATTGTAGGAGCCGGAATTAGGAACCATGATTATCTGTCCTGCCAGGCAAGGATGCCCGCGGCCGTCAGGGAAGCAGGCGCTGCCGTAAAGCGCCTGCCCGGCCGGACTTACTTCCAGCAGGAAAAGGCTGACTTTC
Source organism: uncultured Elusimicrobia bacterium (assembly GCA_903873295.1). Lineage (GTDB taxonomy): Bacteria > Elusimicrobiota > Elusimicrobia > Elusimicrobiales > UBA9959 > UBA9959. The sequence goes on along the minus strand of CAIQNV010000065.1, from coordinate 39,201 downwards.
GCGCTGGACGGGTCGCCTTGTGTCCAATTGATAAGGATGTTGTCGGCTTTGTAAATAACGTCTCCTGAAGCAGGCTTGGTCAGAACGAACGGCTGGGCGGCGGCGGCGGGCCGGGCCGCCGAAAGAAACAAGGCCGCGCCCACCGCAGCTGCCCCGAGAGTTGAACGTGTAATTATAGTCATATTTTCCTTGCGGGAATTTATTAATGGCACTGCGACGATACTGCTGATCCCCCCTCCACTATCGGGATAGATTACTATATTTTTCTGCCCACCGGCCGCGCTTTAACTCAAAAAGCTAACCCGGCAGTTTTTTCATAGAAGGAATGGTAACCCTGCCGGATTTTTCACGGACTGTTAACCCTGCTTTTAATGTTTTTAAAACCGGATACTATTCCTCCGCGTTATTTAGACTGCACGCTCAGGCAAGTGGATTCGCCGCCCTTGTTGATATCAAAAACACGTCTTCGGGCCCGGCTCAGGATGGATTAGCTGAAAATGTCCTGATTTTTTGTATCATAGAAAAATAGACGGAAGGAAAGCGCTTTTTTGGAAAATTTTCAGGCGGCGGAAAGCTAAGGGCAAAGCGGGAACCGGCGATAACTGCTCTTATATCGCAGCTGCTAATTTTCAGAACAAGCCAATGAGGTTTTTATGACAGAGCCCCGGACCACTACTATCTCCCGCTACCTGCTTTACCGGCTGAAGGAAGCCGGCATCGAGCACCTGTTCGGCGTGCCGGGCGACTATGTCCTCGATTTTCTCGACGAGGTGGTCGTCAGCCCGGTCCGCTGGGTAGGCACCTGCAATGAGCTCAATGCCGGCTATGCCGCCGACGGGTACGCCCGGATGAAAGGCGCGGGCGCGGCCGTGGTGACCTACGGGGTCGGCGGCCTGAGCATTCTGAACGCCGTGGCCGGCGCGTATGCCGAGCGGGTTCCGCTTATTGTGATCAGCGGGGCCCCGGCGAGCCGGCGCCGCGAAGCCGGCGCCCTCGTCCATCACCTTATAACCGACTACTATCTCCAGCTGGAGGTCTTCAAGAAAGTCACCATCGACGCGGCCATCCTCCTCCGGCCGGAAACGGCCCCCGACGAGATCGACCGGGTGATCCGCAACTGTATCGTCCGCAAGCTGCCCGTGTACATAGAGCTTCCCGCCGACCTGGCCCGGGCCGCCTGCCGCGCCCCCGCCCCGCTCTCCCTCGCCCCGGCGCCGCGCTCTGACGAGGACAGCCTGAAGGATTGCGTCGCGGAAGCCGCCGAGCTGATCAACCGGGCCGTCTCCCCCGTAGTGCTGGCGGGCGTAGAACTCTCGCGGTTCGGCCTTGGTGCCGACGCGCTCCGGTTGGTGGAAGAGGTGGAGCTGCCCTTCGCCACCATGCTCAGCAGCAAGAGCGTTCTCCCAGAGCTGCATCCCCAGTTCGCCGGCCTCTACCAGGGAGCGTGGAGCCGGGAAAGCGTCCGCCGGCAGGTGGAGGACTCCGACTGCCTGCTGTCGCTGGGCGTATGGATGACCGACCTCGACACCGGCTTGTTCAGCTTAAAGATAGACAGCCGCCGGATGATCGCCGCCGCCAACGACCGCGTCCGCCTCCGGAACCACTATTACGATAATGTCCTGCTCGGCGATTTTGTCCGGGCCCTGATCCCCGCCATAAAGCCGCGGACCTACCTGGCTTCCCACCCCGCCGCGACGAATCTGGTCCGCAAGCCCTTCACGGCCGACCCCGACCGGCTCCTCACCGCCCCGCGGGCCTACGAGCGCCTGAACTGCTTCCTCGACGACAGGATGATCCTGCTGGCCGAACCGGGCGATGCTTTCTGCGCGGCGCCGGAGTTCCAGATAGAAGAGGCGCGTAACTTTATAGTGCAGTGCTATTACTGCTCGATCGGTTATTGCACGCCCGCCGCGCTGGGGGTGGGCCTTGCGGAGCCCGGGAAGAGGCCCGTGGTGCTGACCGGCGACGGCGCTTTCCAGATGACGGCCCAGGAGCTCTCCACCCTGATCAGGCTGAAATGCCCCGCCATCGTGCTAGTGGTCAACAATGACGGCTACCTCATCGAGCGCGTGCTGCATGAGGACGGACCCTATAACGATATCCAGCGGTGGGACTATTCCAAGCTTCCGGCGGCCTTTGCCGGCGGCGGCCAGGCTATCGGCATCCGGGCCGCCACGGAAGGCGAACTGGAGCTGGCCCTTGCCGCGGCTTCAAAGGAAACCGACAAGCTGGTCCTCATCGACCTCTGCCTGACCGGCAGCGACTGCTCCCAGGGGCTGGCGCGCCTTGGGGAATCCTTCCGCCAGGCTCAGCGCAAATAGCCGCGCTGCTCCGGCCTTTTCGCCGCTTAAAAGTTTTTCAAAAACTGTGTCGTCCGATTTGCCTCTGATTGTGTATAATTGACTTAGGACAACTAAAAGCCCTGTTTTAACTATTGTTTGGAGGCCAAAATGAATAAGAGACTGATAGCGGCGGTTTTTGCCGTGGTGTCGCTGGCGGGGTACGCCGCGGCGGCGGATAGGGATGTTACTTTCGACCAGCGCGGGGATTTCAGCGCGTTCCTCGGGGCGGCCCGGGACGGCGCGGCCCAGCCGGCTATCTCTTCCCCGGAATTCCCGGAGTTCACCTTCACCGTAACAAATAAGCCCGTGGCGCACGCCATGGGTTTTATAAAAAAAGACCTCCCCGCGGCCATGTGGAAATCATTCAAGGATATGAAAGTCAATATCCCGAACACGCTTGATCTGCGCCCGAGCCTCACCCAGGTGGAGAACCAGGGCTCCTGCGGCAGCTGCTGGGCGTTCAGCCTTACGGCGACGCACCGCGACGGGCACGCGCTGGCGGGGAAAGATCCCGGCCGCCTCTCGCAGGAATGGCTGGTGGACAATTCTACTTACGCGGCCGGCTGCCAGGGCGGCTACTTCGATTCAGCCAATGACTTTGTAACTCCGGGCGGCCAGCCGCTCTGGAGCGCCTGCCCCTATAAGAGCGGTTCAGGCAAATGCGCGGTCGGCCTTCCGAAGGCCGTGTATATAACCGGCTGGTTCATGATCGGAGACAAAACCACCGGGCCCACGATCAGAGATATCGAGGCTTATATGACCAGCACGGGCAAGCCGGTTTCTATAGGCATAGCCGCGGGAGCCGGTCAGTGGCAGAGCTATAGCGGCGGCGTTTATAACGCCTGCAAGTTCGCCGAGATGGACCACATGATCAATATCGTGGGGTGGGACAACGAGGGCGCCGCTTTCGACGCTAACGGCAACCTTCCTCCGGGCAAGGGCATCTGGATAATGCGCAACAGCTGGGGCAAGTCCTGGGGCGTCCAGGGCTATATCAGCACCAAGATGACGGACGCGGCGGGGCAGCGCTGCAATGCCGTGGCGCAGGAAGCCGCGGCTTTCGACTTCCCTATGCCCTGACCGAAACTCTCGAGCAAAAAAAGAACCGTCCGCCGGAAGCGGACGGTTCTTTTTTTGGCGCGGGCCTTTAGGCTCCGGGTCTTTCCCTGCGGAATTTTTTATCGAACTTCACGGCCGCCTCCACGCCCAGGACCGTGGCTTTGTCCCCGGCGACCGTGAACTTTATTTCCAGGTTCAGCATGAAAAAAGCCAGTTCCGCCCCGTCCTTCATCTGCGTTTTGTCCCGCATATTGCGCGGGTCGTGGCGGAGAGTGTCGGCTATCAGGCGCGGAATGTCCTCCGCGCCCGGGCGGTCGAACCGCGCTATCTCTTTAAGCGCCCGGGCCGTAAAGTCCACTTTTAATTCGGGGAAAGCGTTGAGCGGCACCCAGCCGGAGAGCGGGTTGGCGGCGATATCGCTGATCGGCAAATAGGGTTTTACGTCCAGGATCGGGGTGCCGCTTATCAGGTCTATCCCCGACAGATAGAGCGTATCTTTTTCAACGCGCTCGAGTTTTGTGAGCGAAAGCCCTATCGGGCTGGGGCGGTGGGGCGAGCGCGAAGCGAAGACGCCTATTTTCCCGCCTTTCAGCCGCGGCGGGTGGATCTTGGGGTGGAAGGTCTTGTTCGTGGCCAGGTGGAACCAGGAAAGAAGCCAGACATGGCTGAAGTCAGACAGCCCCGCCAGGGAATGTTCGGGCGCGTACTGCGGATAGATCTTCAGGCGGGCGAAGGAGCCCGGCACCAGGTGCGGCTGGCGCGGGGTGCCGAACTTTTCCTGGAAGCAGGATTCCAGAACGCCTATTATTTTAAAGCCGGGCGTATTGGATTGCTCTGGATTTTTAATCGAGGCCATTTAAATTTTACGCGCCAGGACTATCAGCCGGTTTCTTTCGCCGGTAAGCGGGAGGCCGCTGAAACTGCCCCAGAAGCCGAGGGGCTTAAAACCCGCTTTCCCGAGGGCGGCGCTTAGCCGGCGCTTGTCGTACAGGCGGGTGAAAAAAGATCTTTTCCTTGTTTTTCCGCTTTTTTTGCAGATAGTCGTCCAGGTGTTCCGTGCCCCGTCCCGGTTCAGCTCTATTTCCTCCAGGAGGTAATGGCCGCCCATATCGTGCCAGGGGCGCGGGGTAAAGTGCCCGCGCACAAAATCCCCGTTTATGAGATCCAGCAGGAACAGCCCGCCCGGCCTGAGCGCGCGGGCCACGCCTTTAAGCGTCTTCAGGTCGTCCGCGAACTTCTGGAAATAGCCGAAGCTGGTGAAAAGGTTCACCGCCGCGTCGAATTCCCCGCTGAACTTCAGCCGGCGCATATCGCCGCGCATAAGGCGCAGGCTCACTTTTTTCTTTTTGGCGCGCGCCGCCGCCTCCTTCAGGTATTCGCCTGAAAAATCAAAGCCGGTCACCGCCAGGCCTTTTTTTGCGAACTCGACCGCGTGCCGGCCGGGCCCGCAGCACAGGTCCAGCAGGGCCGACCCTTTTTTTAATTTCAACTGACGAAGGACGAAGGCGGCCTCCAGAGGCGCCATCCCGACCGCCGCCGGGGAGGCGGGGTTGTAGAAAGAGTTTTTAAAGAAGCTTTTATGCCACTCGCGGGGAACTTTCATGCTGTTGGCGCCGGCTTATTGCCGCGGCCCGGCTTTCACCAGGTTTTTGTAAACTCCGGGCTCCGAGCCCTCGATGACCGTGGCGCCGACGGTTTTTTTAAAAAACTCTACCGGCCCGGCCCAGCCTATGGCGGCGTAGCCGTAGCCCGCGTCCCGCATCGCTTCCAGGGTGCGTATCAGCAGGGCCTTGCCGAGGCCTTTTTTCTGGGTGCCCGCGTCCACCCCGATCGGCCCGAAAAAGCCTTTCATAGTGGAATCGTAGCAGGCAAAACCGATCACCTGCTTGTCTTTTATCGCTATGAAGCAGGTTACCGGCTGCGCCGACAGCGCGACGTCGCATTCGGAGGCCCAGGAGCGGGAAAATTTCTTCTCGGCCCAGTCCGTTATGGCGTGTTTTTCCGGGCCGATGGCGCGCCGTATTTCCACGCCGTCCACGCGCAGGTTCTCAAGGAGCTGCGCCGAGGAGGGGAGGTCGTAAAGCTTGACCAGCAGGTCCGCCATTATTGCCCTTCCTCGGGCGATTTTGTCGCGCTTTCCGTCTCGAGGTATTTAGAGGTTTCGGCTTCCGTTTTCTTGGCGGCCGGCTTCGCGGCGGCTTTCTTTTTCTTCGGCGCCTTGACTATAGGGTTGGCCTTTTTGTCGAACTTGTAGTCGATAATGGGGCCGGCCGAGGTGAATTTGTATTCGGAGACGGGTTTAACGGTTTTTTTCTTTTTCTTTTTCGCCGGCGCTTTCTTTTTCGCCGGCGCTTTCTTTTTAGCCGGGGTTTTTTTAGCGGCGGGTTTTGCCGCGGGTTCTGCCGCCGGTTTTGCCGCGGCCGCGGTCTCTTCCGTCGGGGCGGAGTCTTCGTCCTGGGCGAAGGCGGGCAGGCAAAGCGCCGCCGGCAGCAGCAGGGCGAGAGCGAGGTTCAGTATTTTTTTCATTTGAGCGTTATTTTCCTCTTTAGGTTTCCGGGCCCTGTTCGGCGGCCCTTACGGAAGCTTCTATCAGGCAGGCCAGCGTGACCGGCCCCACCCCTCCCGGCACGGGCGAGACGGCCGCGGCGCTGCCTTTCAGGTCCTCAAAATCCGCGTCGCCGCACATCTTCCCGTTCTCGTCGAAGTTGGTGCCCACGTCTATGACCGTGGCGCCGGGCGGCAGGAGCTCTTTTTTCAGCCACCTGGCCTTGCCCACGGCGGTTATCACCAGATCGGCGCGCCCGAAGATCTCCGCCGTGTTCTTTGTGCGCGTGTGGCACAGCGTTACGGTGGCGTCCAGCGCGGTAAGCATATGCGCCAGCGGCCGGCCCACCACCGCCGAGCGCCCGGCCACGGCGATGTTCAGTCCGGCGGGGTTAAGGCCGTGGAACTTCAGAAGGCGTATCACGGCCAGCGCCGTGCAGGGGGAAAAATAGCCGCCGTTCTCTATCTCTGAAAATTTCTTGGCCAAAAAGAGCCGCCCCATGTTAAGGGAGGACAGCCCGTCCACGTCCTTGGCGGCCGGCAAAGCGTCCCAGGTCTCAAGCGTCTCGAAGCCGTCCGGCAGCGGCCGCTCTATCATAATCCCGTCGCAGGCGGGGTCCGCGCCCAGCCGGGCCAGCAGAGCCTTAAAGGCCGGATAGCCTTCCTCCGGCTTAGGGGCGTAGAGCCTGACCGCTATCCCGAGCTTCTCGCAGGCCGCTATCTTCCGCTTCACGTACACCGCCGAGGGCGAGTCCGCGAAATAGTTTATTATGGCCAGCGAGGGCGGCCGCCCCAGCCGGGCCTTTACCGCCTCGATGCGCGCGGGCAGCGCGCCGAGAATTTCCGCCGAGAGTGTTTTGCCTTCAAGTATGCGCATGGTTATATCTTAAAACAAAAAGAGCGGCTTTTTAAAGCCGCCCTTTTCTCCGTGTCCCGCGGCACGGGTTCCGCGGCGCGGGCCCTGTTATTCGGCGTCTTCAACGTAGATGGAACCGCTGAGGTAGCCCGAGCCGTTGAGCGAGACGTAGTTGCCGCTCGGCCAGCCGGACACCATGATGCTGCCTGACATCGAGGTCGAGCCGGCGGGCTTGCCTTTGTAGCTGAACTGAGCGTAGACATTCGGCCAGACGGTCTGGGAGACGTATTGATTGGGGTAGATCCACATCGAGGCTGGCACGCTGATGTAGGAGTTGTTGCTGGTCACCTGGCCGCTGGAATCCCTGAACGAGGCCCAGCCGTTCAGCGTTACCGAGGTATAACTGGCGCCGGTGCCGGTGCCGTTGAGAAAGCCGCTGCCGTTCAGGGTCACGTAGCCGGAAACCTGCACGTAGCGGCCCGCTCTGGCGCGGGCCGGTTTCTGAACTTCCGGCATTTTAACCGCGGGCGCCGCGACCGCGGCGCTGAGCTGTGTCGCAAAAGCGGCATCGGAGAAATTAAGTTTCTCCGCCGCGCTAAGGTTGGCGGCAAAAAGGCCGCAGACCGCTGTAAGGATGATTTTTTTCATTGTCCCCTCCATGTATCTCAATTATATCAAAGAATCAGGGCCTGGCTTTCAACCTTCCAAGGGAACGTTCCGCGGCCAGTTTTCCGGGGCCGGGGGGAGCGGTTAGGGCCGCGCTCCCGTAAATTTCCGCGGCTTTTCTTTTTTCAGCCGCGGCTTCCAGCGCGGCGCCCAGGTTCATAAGGGCGGAAAAGTTAGCGGGCTCCGCTCTGACCGCGGCTTCAAAATCCTCCCGCGCGCCTGTGGCGTCGCCGGAAAGAAGTTTCTCCACTCCCCGGTCGTTCAGGAGCTGCGCGGAGCCGGGATGTTCGCTCAGGGCCAGCTCCGCCGTTTCAAGTCCGGCCTTGTGCCGCCCCGCGCTCTGCAGGGCGAAGAGCGCCGCGCTCCAGCCGGTTTCTGTGAGCTTCCCCGCGCGCGCCGCCGCGCGGGCCAAAGTTTCCGCCGCCGGAAAGTCGCCTTTCTGCGCGCAGGCCTGCGCCCCGGCGGCCAGCGGATAGGAATGTCTTTTGAGGTTTTCCGCGGCCTCTTTAAGCGCCGCCGGGCTGAAAGCTTCCGCTTTCAGCAGTATCAGGGCATAAGCGAAATTATCCGGGTCCGTTTCAGCCAGGGCCCGCGCCTGCCGGGTATAGTCCATCCCTGCCGAGGCGGCCAGCCAAACCGCGGCCGCCGCCCGGGCGGCCCCCCGGTCAGGTGCGCCGTAAGAGCCGAAAGCTGAAACGGTTCTTTCCGGGCCGAGGCCGAGCGCCAGCAGCAGGCCCAGCGGGCCTTCCGCGCCGGAAGGCGGCGCGTCGCCGCGCAGCAGTTCGGCGGCCAGTCCCCGCGCGGGTCCGTTCCAGTCGAATTCAACCTCCGGCAGCTCCGGCGCCAGGGTTTTTTCCAGCGCCGCCAGTTCCCTGGTTTCCTCCGCCGACAGCTTGCCGCTATGCCGCAGCATTATCGCGCGCAGTTTTGGCGTTAAGGGCGTAAACTTAGAAAGCCTGTTCAAAGCTTCGCCGCGTTTCTCCGGCGGCAGGTAAGCCAGCGCGGCGGCTATATCCAGGTCCCAGAAAGTTTTATTGCTTTCCTTAAGCCTGGCCAGGTTCCGCGAATCCTCTTTGAACTGTACGCCTTTTATGGAGTTCTTTTCCCCCAGCCAGTCTTCCAGCGCGGCGGCCAGGGTTTCGCGCGCCGCCGCTTCCCGGCCCAGCTCAAGCTCGCGCATAAGCCTGACCAGCAGCAGCTCGTAATAATTCTCCAGCCGGGGCGGGTCCCGCGGTTCGGCGGCTTTAAGCGCGCCGGTGATATAGCAAAGGTCCAGCTCGCCGGACAGCGCGCAGGCCCGCTCCAGACTTTCCAGCCCCGGCGCCGTCAGGTCAAGCGAAAGCAGGAGCTCCCCTTTTTTCCTGTGCAGCCAGGGGTCCGAAGGATATTTGTCCAATTCCCGGGTTACGGTTATAAGGGGCAGCCCGGCTTCGGCGGGGTAGCGCCAAACCACTGCCAGTGTCCCGGCGGCAACCGCGAAGATAAGAGCGAAAAGCGGCGCGGTAAAATGATCCTTACCCCGCTCCTGCGCGGCCAGGCCGGCGCTCCTTAACAGCTCCCAGGCCCCGCCGGCCGCAAGCAGGGCCAGCACATAGCGCAGCGGGTAGAAATAGCGCTCCTCTATTGAAAGCAGGCAATGGATACCGATGAAATACGCGCTGAAAAAGGCCAGCAGACGCGCCTCCGGATCTCTGCGGCTTAGAAACAAGCCGGCCCCGGCCAGCAGAAAGAGCAGCGGGAACATAAGAAACACCCGCCAGGCCCGCTTAACCACGGAGGCGGCGTAACGGCCCGGGTTCGCGAGAACCGTTTTTACGGCCCAGGGATAGACGCTTTCGGTGTTGGACAGTCCGGCGAAGGCCCTGGCGTCGCCCTCTATGGTATAAACTATGCCGCTGGCCCCCGTTATGATATTGCAGGCGGGGCGTCCTTCCTCGAAAAGGATAAGCCGCCCGAACTGGTCGTAGTTAAGCCGCGCCCACGGCGCCAGCGGCAGGTAGGCGCAGACCAGGAACAGGGCCGAGGTCAGCAGCCATTTGCCCGCTTTCGGCTTGCCGGAAAGATAGTGGAATAAAACCGCCAGCGGCGGAAAAGCGAACAGCGGCGACCGGATAAGCAGGGACGCCCCGGCGGCCAGGCCGGCCGCGGCCGAAAGCGATAGCCCCCCGCCGGCCTGCCTCAGCAGCTCCAGGCTGAGGAATACCAGCAGAAAAAAAGAGTAGACGACCTGCTCGGCTTCGGGGGCGGCGCAGGTGAACGCGGCGGCCGCGGCCGCCAGCGCGAAAAGCGCGCCGCGCGCCCGCCCGCCCCGGCGCGCACCCAGGCCGTAGGCAGCCAGGCACAGCAGCGGGGCCGCGGCTCTGGCGGGCCACTCCGGGCTAAAAGCGAAATGCCGCGCGGCCGAAGCCAGCAGGCTCAGCAGCGGCATGCTGTAGCTGACGGCCTTGCCGCCGATGGCGTGAAAAAGCAGCTCGCCGCGGTCGGCGTAATAGGCGAAGTTCTGCACCGAGGCGGGCGCCCTGCCAAAAAAAGTCAGGGCCGCCAGCCCCGCCGCCGGAGCGGCGGCGCACCAGAACAGGCGCTTGGAACAAAAAGTTTTCCAGCCGGGTTTAGCCATGGGGTTTTTTTTATTGTACTATAATAAAAAAGGAAGGGGCGGCCGCCAGCCCGCCCTGATATCATGGAAAGAATAATAGAACATCCCGTGCTCCAGCCCGGCGCGCGCGCCGCGGTGAACTTCACGTTTGACGGCAGGCCCTGCTCCGGGCTCGAGGGCGAGATGATCTCGAGCGCGCTCTACGCCAACGGCATCAAGATTTTCAGCCGCCACAAGAAGGATTCCGCGCCGCAGGGCATCTTCTGCGCCAACGGACAGTGCGCGCAGTGCTCCGTCATCGCCGACGGGCTCGCGGTGAAGTCCTGCGTGACCCCCGTGCGCGAGGGCCTGAAGGTGGAAACCCTGCGCGGCGAGGCCAGGCTGCCGCGGGGCTCCTGCCTGGTCGGGTTCGGCCGGGTGGAGGAGCTGGAAACGGACGCGCTGATAATAGGCGGCGGGCCCTCCGGCCTGGCCGCCGCGGCGGAGCTCGGCAAGCTCAACGTCAACACCCTGATAATAGACGACAAGGCCGGGTTCGGCGGCAAGCTGGTCCTGCAGACCCATAAATTCTTCGGCTCCGTGGAGGACTGCTACGCCGGCACGCGCGGCATCGACATCGCGGAAAAACTCGGGCGGCAGCTGAAAGAATATCCGTCGGTTAAAGCCTGGCCCGACGCCGTCTGCCTGGCCGTTTTCTCCGATAAGAAAGTCGGAGTCCTGCGCGGCGGCAGCTATTATCTTATAAAGCCCAGAACGATAATCAACGCCACGGGCGCGCGCGAGAAAAGCCTGGCTTTTCCCGGCAACACGCTGCCCGGGGTTTACGGCGCGGGCGCTTTCCAGACGCTGGTGAACCGGGACCTGGTGCGGCCGGCCGAAAGGCTGTTCATCGTCGGCGGCGGCAACGTGGGGCTGATAGCGGCCTACCACGCGCTGCAGGCCGGCATACAGGTGGTGGGGCTTATCGAAGCGCAGGCCGAATGCGGCGGCTACAAGGTCCACGCCGATAAGATAAAGCGGCTGGGCGTGCCGGTCCACACCCGCCACACCATCCTGCGCGCCGACGGCAAAGACGGGCTTGAGACCGTGACCATCGCCGGCGTGGACGCGAAGTTCAAGCCCCTGCCGGGCACGGAAAAGACTTTCAAGGCCGACACCCTGCTCATCGCCGTGGGCCTGAATTCCGTAGACGAGTTCCACGCCCAGGCGCAGGAGGCCGGCATGGACTCTTTCATCTGCGGCGACGCGGAGGAGATAGCGGAGGCGTCCGCCGCCATGTTCAGCGGCAAGATCACCGCGCATAAGGTTTTGAAAGCCCTCGGTGTGATGGCCGCCCCGGTGCCGCAGTTCTGGTTCGACAGGCTGGAGGTGCTTAAATCACGGCCCGGCGCCACCGAGGCCCCGGCAGCCAAGAACCACGCGAAGCCGGTCTACCCGGTTCTGCACTGCTGCCAGGAGATCCCCTGCAATCCCTGCGTCACCGTCTGCCCGAAAAAATCGATACAGCTTTCTGGCGACAGCATCATGACCGTCCCGCGGTTCACGGGCGACTGCATCGGCTGCTTCAAGTGCCTGCTTATCTGCCCGGGGCTCGCCGTGACGATGGTGGATTACAGGAAAGACGCTAAAAATCCTTCGGTGGCCCTGCCCTTCGAAATAGGCCGCGGCCTGGTGAAGAAGGGCGACAGAGTGCGCCTTGCCGGCTGGGAGGGCGCGGACCTGGGCGAGTCCGTGGTGCTGGATGTTAAGGATTTCAAGGCGGAGAACACGCTGATAGTGATAGTGCGGGCCTCGCCGGAGACGGCGGACCTGGCCGCCTCCCTGAAGCTTTATCCCGCCGAAGCCGGGGTAAAGTCCGCCGCGGAGCTGTCGAAGGCCGACGACGAGACTATGATCTGCCGCTGCGAGCGCGTCAGCCTGGGCGAGGTGCGCCGGGCCATACGCTCCGGCATCCGCGACCTGAACCAGCTCAAGGCGGTAACGCGGGCGGGCATGGGCGCCTGCGGCTCCAAGACCTGCTCCACGCTGCTCGTCAATATTTTCAGGAGCGAGGGCGTGCCCCCCGGAGAAATTACCGCGTTCACGAAGCGCCCCCTGTTCGTGGAGGCGCCGCTCGGCGCGTTCTCCGGCGCGAAGTGTCTCACCGAGGCCGATGAAAAAGCCAGCTGGAGCGGGTTTTAGGGAAATGGAGACAACATGTCCGTTGAGAATTACGATGTCATAATAATCGGCGCGGGCAGCATCGGGACGCCGCTGGCTTTGGCGCTGGCGGAGCGGAAGCTTAAGACGCTGGTGCTGGAAAAGGAGGCCTCCCCGGGCCAGGGCCAGAACAAATGCGCCATAGGCGGCGTGCGCGCCACCCATTCCGACGGTTCAAAGATCAAGGCTTGCCTCCGGAGCCTTGAGATCTTCTCCACCTGGAATAAAAAACACGGCGACGACATAGGCTGGATAAAGGGCGGCTATCTTTTTCCCGTTTATACCGAGCGCGACGAAGCAGTGCTGAAAGAATTACTTAAGATACAGCGCGGCTTCGGGCTGAACATAGACTGGGCAAGCCCTGAGAAGATCCGCGAGCTGGTGCCCGGCATAGCCGCCAAAGATCTGCGCGGCGGCACTTGGGCACCCGAAGACGGCTCCGCTTCCCCGCTGCTGAGCGTCAACGCTTTTTACCGCCGGGCCGCGAAGCTGGGGGCGGAGTTCCATTTTAAGGAGCCCGTAAAGGAGCTCCTGTCCGAAAAAGGCGCGGTTAAAGGCGTGCTCACTTCGCGGGGCCGGTATGCCGCGGCCTGGGTGGTCAACGCCGCCGGCGCCGACGCCGCCGCGGTGTCGGAGCTGGCCGGGGTGAAGGTGCCGGTAAACCCCGACTGTCACGAGGCCGGTATAACGGAGCCCGCGGAACGGTTTTTCGAGCCCATGGTCGTGGACATCCGCCCCGGCGACAAGTCCAAGAACTATTATTTCTACCAGAACTGGGAGGGCCAGATAGTTTTCTGCCTTACCCCCCAGCCGCCTATCTTCGGGCACGACAGGCGCTCCACCTCGGAGTTCCTGCCGGAGATCTCGAAACGCATGCTCTCGCTGATGCCCAACCTGGCCGGCCTGAAGGTGCGCCGCACCTGGCGCGGGCTGTACCCGATGACGCCGGACGGTTTCCCGATAGTGGATTTCCCGGCGGCCCTGACGGGCTATGTCCTGGCGGTCGGGATGTGCGGCCAGGGCTTCATGCTCGGGCCCGGCCTGGGCGAGGCGCTCGCCTCGCATATCGCCGGCTCGCCCTCGGCGGAAGACAGGGAAATATTGGCGGGCTTTAAGCTCGGGCGCAGTTTCGCCGGCCAGGAAAAGCTAAAATAGCCTTACGGCGATTTTATTTACCGTTCGGTAAAATATATGCAATAAAACCGGGCTCCGGCGCGTTGTAGAGGTATGCCGCTTCTTCATAAACATATGACCATTTACAAAAAACTCCTCTCGTTCCCTGTCGTTTTACTGCTGGCCGCCGGAGCGGCCGCGGCCGCCGATCTCCCCCTGGAGCTTTCCTGGCAGGACTGCGCCCGCGCGGCCCTGAACAACAATCCGGGGCTCAAGGCCAAAAAGCTGGCCATAGAGCAGAGCCGGTACAGTTATCTGGCCAGCTATAACGGCGCTCTGCCGTCAGTGAGCCTCTCCCATTCCATAGGCAGGAGCGGGTCGGATTCTTCTTCCCCCTCCAACAGCGTAAGCGCCGGCGTGACGGCCAGCGAGACCCTCTTCGACCTCAAGGTCCTCTCCTCCATAAGAAGCTCGAAGATAACCTACGACCAGGCCTACGCCGGCTACAGGACCGAATCGGCCAGCCTGAGGCAGGCCCTCTATTCCTCTTTTGTCGGCCTCGTCTACGCGCAGGAGAACGTGGCCGTGCAGAACAAGGTCCTTGTCACCCGGCAGCATAACTCCGATCTTATAAAGCTGAAGTACGACAGCGGCAGGGAATCGCGCGGCAATATGCTCTACACCGCCGCCCTGGCCGAACAGTCAAAAGCCAATGTCCGCCAGGCCGAGCGCAGCCTCAACAGCGCCCGCCAGGACCTCCTTAATAATATGGGCTTTTCCGAGTTCCGGCCTATCGTCGCCAAAGCCGCGCTGGCGGCCCCGGAGTATTCCCTTGCCGCCGGGGACATTAAAAAGCTCATTGAAAATATCCCGCAGGTGGTTCTGCAGGTAAAAAGCGTCGAGAGCCTGAAGGAACGGCTGCTTTCGGCCAAGTTCGACCTGTATCCTACTTTGTCCGCCAGCCAGTCCATGAGATGGTCCGGAAGCAGCGAATTTCCCGGCAACCGGGGCTGGTCGCTGGGGCTGAGCCTCGGGCTGCCCCTCTTCAATTACAGCAATATAACTTCCTATAACACCAAAGCCGCGAACTGGGCGCTCAAAAGCGGCGAAGAGTCGCTCAGGGACCTAAAAAACACTCTCGAGGGCAATATCCTTACCGGATACAACTCCTTCCTGAACGCGAAGGATAAAGCGCTCGCGAACGTCAACATCCTCGGCGCGAACGAGGAGAGATATAAAGAGTCCCAGATACAATACCAGGCCGGCCAGATGAACTTTATAGACCTGGAGACCATAGAAGAAGGCATGGTGACCGCCCAGCTTAACCAGCTGGCCTTTCTCAGGGACGCCAATACCAGCAAAATTTCTTTGGAGAACTACCTCGGCGTAGGCCTGGAAGGGGAATGACGGGGCGCGCCCCCGGCACTTTAAGCGGCAGCATCGCAACAGCGGACAGCTTACTACCTCTCGGATGGAGAATATTATGAAAAAAATTTTGATCGCGGTTATCGCCCTCGCTATAATAGGCGGCGGCGGATATTACTGGAAGACCAGGACCGGGACGAAGGAGGTCCGGTACTCCGCTTTTGAGGTCGTCTCAAAGCCTATCTCGGAGTTCGTCGAGACCACCGGCGCCGTGGCGCCCCTGAACCGCGTGGAGATCAACCCCCCCTCCGCCGGCAGGATAGAGGAAATACTGGTGCAGGAAGGCGACACCGTGAAGACCGGGGAAGTGCTGGCGCTTATGAGCTCGCAGGACCGGGTGGCCATCCTTGACGCGGCGCGCGCCACGAGCGACGAGCAGTACGCTCACTGGAAGGACACATATAAGCCTATTAAGGTCCTTTCGCCGCTCGACGGCACCATAATCCTCAAGAACGTGGTGGAAGGCCAGACCGTAGGCCAGTCCACCGTGCTCTTCGCCCTTTCGGACAAGCTTATCCTGGCCGCCAACGTGGACGAATCCGACGTGGGCAAAATAAAAGAAGGGCAGCCGGCCTCCATCGTACTGGATTCCTATCCTAATAAGCCGGTGAGCGGCAAGGTTTTTCAGATACTGGACGAAGGAACCAACCAGAGCAATGTCATCACCTACGCGGTCAAGATACGCCCCGACAATGTGCCTTCCTTCTTTAAATCGCAGATGACCGCCAATATCAAGGTCGAGGTTTCCAGGAAGAGGGACGCCCTCCTTATCCCCACGGCCGCCGTGACCATAGACCCCTCCGGCAGGACGGCCGTCATAACGGAAGTGACCGACGGGAAGCCGGTCTATCGGAAGATAGAGACCGGCCTGGACCAGGGCGACCTGGTGGAAGTGACCAAGGGCCTGGAAGAGGGCGACACCGTGCTGTACACCGGGAAAACCTACAGGCCGCAGCAGGCCGAGGGGTCCAACCCGCTTATGCCCTCCAGGCCTAACGTCCCCCGCGGCGCCGGCCGGGCGATGGGCGGACATTAAGGGAAGGGCCGGGCCTGAGCGTAAACAGCGGAAGGTCCGCGGTGAAAATCTTATGATCGAACTCAAAGGGATTACAAAGGTCTACGAGATGGGCGGCGAGCCGCTCAATATCCTGAAAGGCGTGGACCTGTCAGTGAAAGAGGGCGAGTTCGTGGCCATCATGGGGCCTTCGGGCTCAGGCAAGTCCACCTTGATGCACATCCTCGGCCTGCTGGACAGGCCCACCGCCGGTTCCTACAAGCTTTTCGGCAGGGAGATCTCCGAGCTGGACGATGTGGAGCTGTCCTACCTGCGCGCCCGCATACTGGGCTTCGTGTTCCAGCAGTTCAACCTTCTGCCCAGGATCAGCGCGTCCGAGAACGTGGCGCTCCCCCAGATCTACCTCGGCGAGAAAGCCCGTCCCACGGAAGCCGGAAAATATCTGGCGCAGGTGGGCTTAGCCGACCGCATGGACCACCGGCCCAACCAGCTCTCGGGCGGCCAGCAGCAGCGCGTGGCCATCGCCCGCTCCCTGG
This sequence comes from uncultured Elusimicrobia bacterium, assembly GCA_903873295.1. Lineage (GTDB taxonomy): Bacteria > Elusimicrobiota > Elusimicrobia > Elusimicrobiales > UBA9959 > UBA9959. The sequence continues at coordinate 22,850 of CAIQNV010000065.1, read as the reverse complement.
TCAACAGCCCGAAGATAATTTTCGCCGACGAGCCTACCGGCAACCTGGCCAGCGACCAGTCGAACGAGATAATGGGGATCTTCCGCAAGCTCAACGACCAGGGGATAACCGTGGTCATTGTCACGCACGAACCCGATATCGCGGCCTGGGCCGACCGGGTCATAAAGCTGAAAGACGGCCTGATAATCGAGGACGTCTCCAGAAAAAAAACGACCAAAAAAAACGAAGACACCCATCTCAGGATCCCGAAGTCGTTTTTTCTCACCTGGCGCGAAGTAGCGGAGAACCTCGGCTCCTCCATAAATTCCATAATCAGCAACAAGACCAGGTCGCTTTTGACCATGCTCGGGATAATCATCGGCGTGGGCGCCCTTATCGCCATGCTCGCGGTAGGCACTGGCGCGCAGAGGGCCATACAGAAACAGATGTCCTCCCTGGGCACAAATCTTGTGGCGGTAATGCCCGGGAACCGCAGCCAGGGCGGCATGTCGCTGGGCAGGGGCGCCGTCAGCCGGCTTACGCTGGAGGACGCCGCCGCCCTTCCCAAGGCCGTCCCGAACGTCACCAGGGCCGACTCCAACGTGCAGGGCTCGGCCCAGCTGGTCTACGCCGCCAAGAATTACCGCAGCCGCGTCACCGGCGTGACCGCGGTTTACGCCTCCATGCGCAACTCCGAGCCCTATTACGGGCGCTTCTTCTCCGAAGACGAGGATATGCAGCTTAAAAAAGTGGCGCTGGTCGGGCAGACCGTGGCCACCCAGCTCTTCGGCAAAGAGAACCCGGTCGGCAAGACTATGAAGATCAACCGGAAGAATTTCACCATCATAGGCGTGCTGCCCATGAAAGGCGCCTCCGGTTTCCAGGACCAGGACGATACGGTCATAGTGCCGCTGCACACGGCCATGAAGATCCTGCTGGGCAAACAGTACGTGGATTCCATCTGGGTCGAGGTTTCCGATTACAAGCTGATGCCAGAAGTGCAGAAGAACATTCAGGCTTTGATGCGCAAAAGGCACGACATCCCGGCGTATAAGGACGACGATGTCTCTTTAATGAACATGGCCGACCTGCAGACCATGCTGACCGGCACCATCAAGACCTTCAGCACGCTGCTGGGGATCATTGCGGGCATCTCGCTGATAGTGGGCGGCATAGGTATTATGAACATCATGCTCGTCAGCGTTAGCGAGCGCACCAAGGAAATAGGCCTCAGAAAAGCCATCGGGGCCACCAGGCGCGCCGTGCTCCTGCAGTTCCTGATAGAGGCCATCATCATCTCGGTAATAGGCGGACTGCTCGGCATATTTATCGGGGCAGGATCTTCGCTGCTCCTGTCTAAATTCTCCGGCTGGGCTATCTATATTTCTCCTTTCTCCGTGATCCTGGCCTTCGGCTTCTCCGCCACCGTGGGTATCGTTTTCGGCTTCTGGCCCGCAAAGAAAGCGTCCATGCTTTCCCCCATCGAAGCCCTGCGCTACGAATAATCGATAATTTGAGATCTTTATCCGGTCTAAAATAAAACCGCCGGGTTTCCCCGGCGGACATCCGCCCGCACTTCAGCAGGCCACGGGAAATATCCTGATGGTACCTTTTGCCTCGAAAAGCCGCTGCCCCGCCCGAGCCGGACTTTTGACGGGCCCAGGAATGTCAGCGGCGGCCGGTATTCTTGTTGTCGACGCGGAATTTTGGCCATTGCGCCGAGGTCTTGAGCCCGAGGCTGTCGGTCTTTACCGCGTAAAAATAACCATATGTGGTTCCCATGTACATCGTGCCGTCCGCGGCTATCGCCGGTGAGGACCAGTTTATCGCCTGGGCGCCGGAAGTATGCTTCCACTTCACCGTGCCGTCGGGATTCATGGCGAAAATAGCGCCCAGCTCATTGGCGAAATATATCGAGCCGTCCGCCCCTATCGCCGCCGAGTTATATACGTCCCCTTCAATGCCGGGCCCCCCGTCCGCGCTGAAATTATAGGACCATTTCTGGGTCCCGTCCGGGTTCACGGCGTAGAAAGTATAGCCGCCCTTGGTCCCGAAATAAAGGGTGCCGTCCGTATCTATCGAGGCCGACGCGCGGACATCCCCATTCCCGGTGGAAAAAGCCCATTTCAAAGAGCCCGTCACCGCGCCGCTGGAGATCGCGAAAAACGCGTTGCCCCACAGCGGCCCGGCCTCGCCGTGGTCGTCGTGCGCGCCGATGTAGACTGTGCCGTCCGCCCCGATCACCGGCGAGGAGGTTATGGGATAGGTGGTCAGGTTCGGTCCTCTCCAGAGCCGGGTCCCGTCCGGGGCGTAGGCGCAGATGGTTTCTTCTGTGGGCCAGCAGACGGCGTAAATGGTGCCGTCGGGACCCACCACCGGCGAAGAGAAGATCACATATTCATAAGGATCGCCGTTGGAAACATCCCACTTCCTGGTGCCGTCGGGGTTGAAGGCCCAGAGCCTGCTGCCCTGCACGTAAATGGTGCCGTCGGCGGCCAGCGCCGGGGTAAGCCCGCCGATCTCCCAGTAGCCGCCGATTCCTTGATAGATCCATTTGACCGTGCCGGTGGAGGTTATCGCGTAAAGGTCCTCGCGCGTGTCGCCGAGCGCGCTGCCCAGGTTCTCGAACACCATATAAATGGTCCCGTCCGGGGCTATGACGGCGCCGCCCCTGGCTGGCTTGCCGGTAAGGGCCCTCCATTTTTCGGAGCCGTCTGCCGGGTTCATCGCCAGCAGGCCGAAGCCGGTGGTCGGCGGCGTCAGCCCCTTATTCCAGTAATTGAAATACCAGACAAAGTGCTTGGAGGTCCCGGCGTAGATAGTGCCATCGTCGCCTATGGCCGGGGCGGAATAATAGAAGATATCTCCCTGCTTGCACCATTTCATCCTGGCGGGATCGCAGAGTCCGGGTATTACCGGCGGGGGCGTATTGGCGGATACGGGAACGAAATATTCTTTCGCCGTCTTTTTATCCAGCTGCTCCACTTTGCCCTTGACCGCTCCGACCAGGCCGATCTTAAAGCCGCAGAGGGCTGGCTGGCACAGGGCGGCGGTCAAGAGCATTGCGGCGGCTATCGTCTTTCTCATTTCCCGCCCCCGGAATTAAAATAATAGTTTATCCCGAAATTTACGGCGAACACCAGCCCGCCTTCCGTTATTTGAGTGCGTTCGTCAGCGATATTGACCAGATAGGGGCCGGCGTCCGCCTGAACGGAGGAGCTGCGCGAGAAAAACCTCTCCACCCCGCCGAAGATCCCCAGCGCGAAGCCGCCGCCCTTGCTGGTCCGGCCTTTAAAAGAGACCGCTCCCAGCTCAGCCCCGTAAAGCGGCAGAAGCGCGCTCTGCCGTCGGGCATGGCGGTTCCAGCGCGCGCTGAGAACGGAAACGCCGTCCGCGTTCTGAAAGCGGGCTTCCAGTGAAGACGCGGGGGAAAAGTAATACCTGGCGGATATGCCGGGATATTCAAGGCCCAGCGCCCAGCGCCCGGCCGCGTTATCCTGTGCTGCCGAGACCGTAGAAAAAAATATTGCGGCGGCCAAAGCGGCGAGGGACGCGGAAAGGGCTTTCCCCTGGTGAGATATTACGCGGCGGCGCTTGGAAAGCATAGGTATAGTCTAACAGTTATTCTGCCGTTTTCAAGACGGCGCCTAGCGCGACGGAATCCTAAACCGGATATCTCTAAAAAATTGTTGGGAACTTGGTATCGTTCGTTGATGGACACGAATTTTGTTAGCTCTGTCAATAAAATCGGATAAACTGTTAACAACTTTCCCCTATGATCTCAACCGCTTTAACACTATAAACAGCCTGCTCTTATAGATGACTGAGATGACGAACATATACAGTAATCGAGAAAGTCAGGTAAGAGGTATTACTAAGTCCTCTGTTAAGACCTGCGCCCCGGAAGAATACCGCCAACAGGGTTCGGAAGGGGATTCTCACGGAATAATCTAACCCGCCCCGTCCGAAGACTAGCCCGGTCCCACAGGGCGGCCTTAACAAGCGCGGGGAAGAGATCAAAGATAATTTGATATCATATCGGATTGTCAGGCGCCGGACGGCCGGCAGCCCGCTTGGGTTTTCTGGAGGTTTCCATGGTAAGCATTCTCGTTAAATGTCCCCATTGCCGCAAATCGCTGATGAATTCCAAAAAGAAGCTGGATAATGCCGGCTCGATAGAGGTCAACCTGACCTACGCGGGCAAACACGCACCGCTCTATATGAGCTCGCTCTACGGCAGCTACCTTGTCGAGACGGCCCTGAACATGCCGGTGGGTAAGGTGGCCGGCTTCCGCTGCCCCCATTGCAAGGCCGATCTGAAGAGCACCCGCAAATGCGACGCCTGCGGCTCGCAGATGATAGCCTTTGAACTGAAGGCCGGCGGCAAGGTGCAGATCTGCTCGCGCCGCGGCTGTAAAAAGCATGTCCTTGAATTCCAGGACGCCGACAGCGAGCTTCAGGCTTTCTATAACTCCTACCTGAAAGCGCTGAAGTAAAGCAACGGTCCGGCAGCAAGAAAAACACGGAGACACAGAGGGCACAGAGAAACACAGAGAAAAACTCCGTGAAACTTCGTGTCCTCTGTGTCTCTGCCGTCAGCAGTTCCGATGTATGACTGAAATAGAGCATAAAAGTTTCTTCCGCACACACAAAGTGCTGGCCTTCCTGCCGCTGCTGCTGATGGGCGGCGGGGTCTGGTTTTATATCTCCGGGCGCGCGCAGCCCCGCGCCCAGGAACCGGCCGCGGCGCCAACGGGGAAACTCTTCGGCGCCGCGTCTTCGCCGGCGGCGGCAAACTCCGCCTCCCCCGTAAGTTCCGCGCGCGGGAGCGGCGCGGAGGCCGCCCGCCTGCCCGAAGCCTACGATCCCAAAGCCGGCATCGAGATACAGGGCCCGCCGGAGTTCAAAGGACAGGTTACACACGCTCTTAAGCTGGTCTGGATGGCCGACCGCGACACTTTCCTTTTTTTGAGGAAAAACCTCTATATCATCCGCAATGAGGACCAGACCGGATTTTACCTGGACGGCGGGCGCCCGGTGGCTGCCCTCTCCAACGCCCAGGCTTTCCGCTCGCTCACCTGGTGCGCCGGCATCATCGCCCATCAGGGCTGGCACGCCTGGTATACGCTGACCAGGAATAAGAAAAGCCGCCCGGCCCCGCCGCTGCCCGGGGAAAAAGACGAGCGGGCTCTGGACGTTAATCCGGCCCGCTTCAACTATAAAGGGCTGGACGCCATTCTTTATATCGAGGACAAAGCCTCCGCCTTCCAGTTGGACGTGCTCAGGAAAGTCGGCGCCCCCAAGAGTGAAACGGGCCCTGTTTTCCGCCGCGCCCCGCGCGACTTCCAATACGCCCACGACGGCAATTACGCGCTGAACCCGTGACTGAAAAACTTCTGCGGCCGCTTTCGATAGGGAGCGTGAACCTTAAAAACAATCTGGCGCTGGCCCCCATGGCCGGCATAACCAACGCCGCCTTCAGGATACTTGCCGCCGAGGGCGGCGCCGGGCTTGTGGTGACCGAGATGGTTTCCGCCGAGAGCCTGAAATACGGCAATAAAAAATCCTTCCAGATGCTGAAGCTGCTGCCCGGGGAGCGTCCCGCCGCGATCCAGGTGTTCGGCGCCGACCCCTCTTCTATGGCGCTGGCGGCGCAGGCCGCCGAGCGGGCCGGGGCCGACATCGTCGACGTCAACGCCGGCTGCCCGGTAAAAAAAGTCATGCGCTCCGGCGCGGGGTCCGCCCTGATGAAGACCCCTCCGCTGCTGGGCGATATAATTTCGCGGATGGTAAAAAGCGTGAAGATCCCCGTAACGGTCAAGTTCCGCGTCGGTCTTACCGCGGGGGAGACCCTGGGCCCTCTCCTGGCGCGGATTTGCGAGGAGGCCGGCGCCGCGGCTATAACCCTGCACGGCAGGCCCGCTTCGCAGTTTCACTCCGGGCCGGTAGACCTGGCGGCCATGGCGGAGACCGCGGCCGCGGTAAAGATCCCTGTTTTCGGCAACGGCGGCGTGGAGAACGCCTCCGGCGCCCGCGCCATGCTGGAGGCCGGCTGCGCCGGGGTGGCGGTGGGGCGAGCCGCCGTGTTCAACCCCGCCGTTTTCGCCGAGATAGCGGCCGGGCTTTCCGGCGGCCCGACCTCTCCCGTCTCCCCGGCCGTCCGCATGAAACTCTTTCTGCGTTTCCTTGAGCTGAACGCCGGGATTTACGGCGAGGAGCGCGGCTTGGCGCGCGCGCGCAAGCTGGTGGGCTACTGGCTGAAAGGCCTGCCGGGCGCCGCCGGCGCGCGTAGCGCCTTCATGCGGCTGAAAACCCTTAAAGAGGCCGAAGCCCTTTTGATACAATATACCGAATAGGGAGGCCGCCGGGCGGCCCGCGCGCGCGGCTGTTCCGCTGATCTTATGACCCAGACAGAAACCCCCGAAACGCCTTTGATGCAGCAGTACCAGTCGCTGAAGAGCGCTTATCCCCACGCTTTGCTTTTTTTCCGGCTGGGCGATTTTTACGAGATGTTCTACGAGGACGCGAGGACCGCGAGCGCGGCGCTCGGCCTCACTCTTACCGCCAGGCAGGGCGTACCCATGTGCGGCGTGCCGCACCATGCGGCGTCCAACTATATCTACCGGCTTCTTTCCGCCGGGCACAAGGTGGCCATCTGCGAGCAGGTGGCCCCGGGCGGGGACGCCAAAAAGGCCAAGCTGTTCAAGCGCGAAGTGGTGCGGCTTATTACCCCGGGCACGGTGGTAGAGGATGAGCTGCTGCAGCCCCGCGCCTCGAGGTATCTGGTCGCCCTCGACCTGGATATAGTGGGCTGGGGGCTGGCCTCCTTCGACGCCTCCACCGGAGATTTTCTGGCCACGCAGAACCTTAACGATCCGGATCTGTATCAGCTTCTCTCTTTTATCTCTAAAACAGGCCCCGCTGAAATACTGGCCAATGCCAGGACCGTGAAAGAAATAAAAAAGCGCGGCCTTGACTTCGGTCCCGTGCCGCTTACCGAATACAGCAGGACCGAAACGGCCATGCCGGCCTGGGCTTCGCAGGCCGTCTGGCAGAACCATAAGCTGGCCATGAAGACCGCCCTGGAGGCCACCTCCTACGTGCGCCAGACCCAGCCCGGCCTCAAGGAAGTGTTCTCCCCCTCTTATTACGAGCCCTCGAACCGCCTGCAGCTGGACGAATCCGCCATAAAAACGCTGGAGCTTGTTTCCTCGCCCGACGGCGACGACTCAAAGACCCTCTGGGGCGTACTGGACCTAGCTAAAACCTCCATGGGCTCGCGCCTGCTGCGCCGCTGGATACTGGAGCCGCTTTGCGATCTGCGCGAGATACTTTCGCGCCAGGCCTTCACCGCCTTCCTGGCCGAAAGCCGCGAGGCGCGGGAGCAGCTGGGCGACATCCTGGCCCAGGTGCCCGACATCGAGCGCCTGCTCGGCCGCGTGATAAACCTGAGCGCCTCCCCGCGCGACCTGGCCGCCGTGCGCAAGGCGCTGGGGCAGCTGCCCAGGCTTAAGCTGCTTTTAAGCTCCGCGGGCTTTTTTGAATGTGCGCCGGAGCTGGCCTCCCGCCTGGACGCGGTTTCGTCCGCGCTTAACGGCCTGCGCTCCGGGCTTGAAAAAGACCTGGCGGAAAATCCCCCGGCGCGCCTTTCCGACGGCGGCGTGATGCGAGAAGGCGCGAGCGCGGAGCTGGACGAGCTGCGCTCCGTGCGGCGCGACAGCCAGAAGCTGCTTACGGACATAGAGCTGAACGAAAAGGAAAAGACCGGGATCCCGACGCTGAAGGTGGGCTATAACGGCATTTTCGGCTATTACATCGAGGTCTCCAAGGCGCAGACCCCCAAGGTGCCGCATTATTTCGTGCGCAAGCAGACGCTGGTCAACGCCGAGCGCTATATCACCGAGGAGCTGAAGGTCCTGGAGAACAAGATACTGGGCGCCGAAGAAAAAATGTCGAAGCTGGAATCGCACCTCTTCGGCGAACTGCGGGAGAAGGTCCGCGCCTCGCTGGGCGAGATAAAGACCTTCGCCTCGGGCGCGGCCGAGTTGGACGTGTTCTACGCCCTGGCCGAAAGCGCCGTGCGCTACGAATTCTCACGCCCGCGCGTGAATTCGGGGGACCTGCTTAAGGTGGAGGAGGGCCGCCACCCCGCCGTGGAACGCTTCCTGCCGGCGGGAACTTTCGTGCCGAACGACCTGGAAATAGGCAATGCGGGGGCGCGCGTGATAATACTCACCGGCCCCAATATGAGCGGCAAGAGCGTCTATCTGCGCCAGGCGGCCGTGGCCGTGATAATGGCGCAGATGGGCTCCTTCGTTCCGGCGCGGGCCGCCGAGATCGGCATAACGGACCGCATAATGACGCGGATAGGCGCGCAGGACCGCATGGCCCGCGGCGAGTCGACTTTTATGGTGGAAATGAGGGAGACCTCCGCCATCCTGCGCCTGGCCACCCCGAAGAGCCTGATACTCCTCGACGAGGTAGGGCGCGGCACCTCCACTTTCGACGGCATCTCTATCGCCTGGGCCGTGGTGGAGCACTTGTACAAGCCCGAGGGCGGGCCTAAGGTCCTGTTCGCCACGCATTATTTCGAGCTGACCGAGCTGGCGGAGAAGTTCGAGGGAATAAAGAACTGCAATATCGCCGTGAAGGAGTGGACCAACGCCCTCGGCAAGACCGAGGTGGTGTTCCTGCATAAGATCGGCTCCGGCCCCGCCGACAAATCCTACGGCATCCACGTGGCCCAGCTGGCCGGCCTGCCCGAATCGGCCATAGCGCGCGCGCGGGAGATCCTGCATATCCTCGAGACCAAGGGCAATATCCAGGTGGAATCTGGGGACGAGAACCAGACCCCCCTGCTGCCAATTTTCTCCAGCCACCCGGTGCTGGACGAAGTGACGATGTGCGATACCGACAATATGACCCCGCTGCAGGCCCTGGCCGCCATAGGCGACTGGAAAAAAAGGCTCAGGTAAATATCTCGCCCGGGAGAGCAGAACTATGGGATTTTCATTATTTCCGAAGAATATAAAGTTTTTTGAATTCTTTTTGCGTCAGCAGAAGCTCGTGGCGGAAGCCGCCGGCGTGCTGCTGCAGCTCTGCTCCGGCGGGGGCGCGGCGGCGGACCACTGCGCGCGCCTCCACGCGCTCGAAGACGAAGGGAACCGCCTGGTCAGGGAGATTTCACGGCTCCTGGCGGAAACTTTTATAACGCCGATCGACCGTGAAGACGTCTACCGCGTCGCGAACGGCTACGAAGAGCTCCTTAACCAGGTCCGCGCTATCGGCGTGAGGATCGGGCTGTACCGCCTGGAAAAAAATAACGCGACGGTGTGCGAACTGGCGGACTGTTTCAGGCGGATAACCGCGGGCTGCGGCGCCCTGCTCGACGGCATCGCCACGGACAGCTATTCCGAGGCGCCGATGAACGACATCATCCGGCTTAAGACGGAAAGCGACAACCTGCTGCTGGTGGCGATGGGCGAGCTGTATGAGAAAAACGCGGGCGGGGACTCGCTGACCGCGGCGCAGCTCCTTGACCGCTGCGAGGCGCTGCTCGTGGCCGCGGAGCGCTTCGCCTATACGCTGGAAGCGATCGCTATTAAAAATGTTTGACATCCCGGTGCTGCTGCTGGCCATCATAATCATCGCGCTGGTCTTCGATTATACCAACGGGGCCCATGACACGGGCAATGTCATAGCCACGGTGATAGCTACGCGCGCCCTCACGCCCAAGCAGGCCGTGGCCCTGGCCTCTCTGCTGAATTTCGCCGGGGCGATGGTAGGGAATAAAGTGGCGCTGACGGTCGGCACCGGCATCCTGAACACCGCGCTGATCATGAATTGCAAACTGCTGGTGCTGGCCGCGCTGCTCGGCGCGATCTTCTGGAATGTCCTGACCTGGATCCTCGGGCTGCCGTCCTCTTCTTCGCACGCGCTCGTGGGCGGGCTTATCGGCGCCGGCGTTGCTTACGGCGGCTGGGGAACGCTGGAATATGCCAGCATTTTCTGGAAAGTCGTCGTGCCGATCTTCGCCTCTCCGCTGGCCGGGTTTGTTGGCGGCTATTTCGTCACCCTGGGCCTGGCCTGGGCCTGTACGAAGGCGAAGCCCAGGCCGGCCAACCGCGCTTTTCGCAGGCTGCAGATCCTGTCCTCCTCGGTGATGGCGTTCAGCCACGGGATGAACGACGCTCAGAAGACCATGGGCATTATCACGCTGGCCCTGTTTATTTTCGGGAGGATCCCGGCGATCGTAGTGCCGCTGTGGGTCAAGATCGTCTGCGCGACGGTGATGATGCTGGGGACCGTAACGGGGGGCTGGAAGATCGTTAAGACGATGGGAAGCAAATTCTTCCGCATGGAGCCGCTGCACGGCTTCGCTATCCAGACCGCCTCGGCGCTGGTGATCGAGGGGGCGACTCATTTCGGGGCTCCCATCAGCACCACTCACGTGATCTCTTCGGCGGTGCTCGGCTCCGGCTCCGTGAGGAACTTTTCCGCGGTGCGCTGGGGCGTGGCTAAAAGGATGGTAACCGCATGGGTTCTGACCCTGCCCGCCGCCGCGGTGGTGGGCGCGCTGATGTTCCGGCTGCTGCAGTTCCTGGCCGGCTTTTCTAAATAAAGCTTTTCCGGCCGCACCGGCCGGGCGCGCGGCCGAAACCTTTTTTTGGCATAATAAAGCTATATCTTCGGAAGTTGAAAGGGGGCATACATGGAACTTGAACTAAAATCGGTAGAAAGGAAACCGTGTTTTTTTGAGATAACGCTGTCCGGCAGGCTGGACAGTTCCACCTATATCCGGCTTGAGCAGCTGATAGCCTCCCTCATGCAAACCGCGGTAAAAGCGATAGTGCTTGATCTGAGCCGGCTGGAGTATATCAGCAGCATGGGGCTGCGGGTCATCTTCAAAACGATGAAAGATCTGAAGGCCGGCGGCGGCATTCTGCTGGTTACGAACGCCCAGCCGCAGGTAAAGAAGGTTTTTGAAATAGCCCACGCGCTGCCCGACGATTCCATTTTCACCAGCGTCCGGGAGGCCGACGAGTACTACGATATGATCCAGGAAAAGGTGAAAAAAGAGAACCGTCCCTGAGGAATAGTCCGCGTTCCCTCTTCGTTCTTTCCTCGGGATTGACGGGTTTTTTTTGTGTAAAATATTCGAGTGTACAAAGCCACCCGCCGTGTAAAAGCCGGGGGGCCGGGTTTGTTTTGGCTAACTGTCGGGATGACCATAAGCTCATTATGAAAGGCGCCGATCTTCCTCAGCGGGCAAGGCCAAAAGCCGTAATCTGGCTTTTTCTATGCGCTGTAATACCCTGCGCCCGGGCCGCAGAATTTGAAGTGCTCGATAAATTATCGGTCGACGGCTACACGGTGCTCAGGGGCTCCGCGGATATCCCGGGCGGCAGTTTCGCCGTGGGGGCGTCCACTTTTGCGGTTAAGGACGGAAAGGCCGGCTTCGGGATCGCGTCCCCGGCCGCTCAGCTTCACCTGTTCAGGCGCGAGGACGCGGGAGCCGCAGCGGGGATGCCCGAGATCCGACTCGAGCATCAGGATATCAGGGCGGTGGGCGTTGGCGGAAGCAATGGGGGCAGATTTAATTTTTACAATATCCAGAGGGATAATACCGCCTGGGCGGCCGACAGCGTCTGGGGCGAGATAGGCTTCTACCCGTCGCAGCCGACCGCGGGAGCGGCTCAGATCGGGGCGAAGATCCTGGCCGCGGCGGACGGCAGTATAGGCGGCACTCAGACCAGTTCCTATCTGTCTTTTCAAACCACGAGCGGGTCGGCCCTGGCGGAGAGACTGCGCGTTAATTCAGCCGGCAATGTCGGGATAAACACTACGGCGCCCGGCGCGAGGCTGGAGGTGAACGGCACGGCTTTATTCGGCAGCGATATGTTTACCTACCAGAACGGCGGCATCTTTTTCTCCGGCAATGGCTTGTACGGCTCCGGGATCTACGGCAGGAACTCGGGCAACGATCTGGTCTTTAATTCCGGCGGCGCCGAAAAGATGAGGATATTAACCGGCGGCAACGTCGGCATCGGGACTACGGGTCCGGACGGGAAGTTGGATGTCAGGGGGGATCTGAATTTCGGCGCTAATCATATCGGCAGGATAAAGGATGACGGCGCCAACACGCTGTTGGACGCGGTAACTTCAGGTTCCGGAATAATATTCCGGAATAACGGCGCGGTCGAGTCAATGAGGATCACAAGCGGCGGCAGTGTGGGCATTGGGACTACGGCGCCGGCTGAGAAGCTGGATGTAGCGGGCAATTATGCCGTTAACGGCAACAGGATCGTCGGCGGCTATTACTCCGGCACCACCACCGCGCAATATACCTCCGGGACATGGTTCAATTTATTCAGCAGCGCCGATGTAGGGACCGGGACCTTTCTGGTCCAGGTCGGGCCTTTGTCGACTTACTCCGTGGGCGGCGCCATGTACAGCCAAACGGCCGTATTTCAGGCATCCTTATATGGGAATACTAACGGGAATGACACCGTGGAGATCCATTCGACCAATGGCGGACACGCGACCAACGGCAGAATAATAAGCTTCCGCTATCTTGCAACGCTCTCCTCGGTCGACGGGAAGTCTTATGTGCAGATGGCGGTCACCGAGACGCTGAGCGCCCCGGTCGCCATAGCATGGAAGGCCATTAAGCTGTTTTAACGGGCGTTCCGACAGGAAACGCGGCGGAATTTTTGTTTATCTATACCCGGGCGACGGTTTATCTTATGAGCGGTATTAAGAAATTTTTATTTCTAGCCCCTTTCCTGGGGGTGCCGGCGCTCCATGCGGCCGAATTCGAGGTGCTGGATAAATTATCGGTCGACGGCTACACGGTGCTCAGGGGCTCCGCCGATATCCCCGGCGGCAGCTTCGCCGTGGGGACGTCCACGCTTGTGGTCAAAGACGGCAAGGTCGGCATCGGGACGACCGGGCCAGTTTCAAAACTGCAGATCAATGATAACGCGGTCAGCGCCGATGTAGGCGCGGCCGGCATAATTCTCCGCAACGCCGCGGCGCTGGACTATCTTAATCTCTGGAATTACGGCGGGAACGTTTACGCGATAGAGTCGGCGGATGAAAACACCTACCGCGCCCTGGCGCTGCAGCCGCACGGAGGGATGCTCGGCATCGGGACTACGGCTCCGGATTCCCAACTGCATGCCCAGGCCAGCTACACTGGTTTATCAAGTCTTCAGCAGGCCCATTTCAGAATAACGGACGGAGCGATAAATACGGACATTCTCCTTAATCAAAAAGGCAGTGTAGGCGGATATACGGATTTCGGGCTTATCAACGCGAAGGCGGGCGGGACATCTGTCTTCTATATCCGAGGAGACGGCAATATCGGCATCGGGACGGCGGCGCCGGGGTCCAAATTGGATGTAAATGGACAGATTCGATCTCTAAACGGAACTGCTGCAGCCCCATCGTTCACTTCTAGCGGTGAAAATAACGCCGGTTTATTCTTTGGTGATGATGGTGTAGGTTCTTATCTTGGTCTTTCTGCCGCGGGTTCAGAAGGAATGAGATTAACAAGAACCGGCAATGTCGGCATCGGGACGGCGAGCCCGGCGGCGAAGCTGGATGTGCAGGGCACGGTCAGGCAGGGAAGTTTAACAACGTATGTCAGAACGATCAACGCGGGAGCCGCCCCCGCCGCGTTCAATATCTTGCGGCAATTCCACGATTCCGTGAATTGGGGCGTCGGCGGTATTCTGATCGAAGAATTTTCGTATTCTTACGACGCAAGCCGGTTTGATTATGGGATGTATTTCGCGAGATACGGATACAGCGGAAATACGGCGGATATCCTCACAAAGATCGGCGGTGCCCAACTGCCGGTCTGGGGAGCGGCTACGCAGGTCAGCGGAGTCTATTATTACCGCGATCTCGCTATAACCGTTCCTGCCTATTACAGTATTACTGTCAGAATAACGTCACCGATAGGCATAACTACCGATCTAAGCGGCGCGCAGGCGAACGTGGTATATCTATATTAGCCGTGCGGAGCGGAGCAAAGCGCAGAGTCCGGGTTTTTACATGGCAAATATGACGAGCGTCATTAAGAAACTTTTGATCATAGGGCCGCTCCTCGCGGGAGGAGCGTCGTCCGCCGCAGAATTTGAAGTGCTGGATAAATTATCGGTGGATGGCTATACCGTGCTCAGGGGCTCCGCGGATATCCCCGGCGGCGGCTTCGCCGTGGGCGAGTCCACTTTTGTGGTCAAAAACGGCAAAGTCGGTATCGGTACTGTTGCCCCTAACAGCAAGCTTAATGTTCAGAGCGGAACACAATGGTCCGGGATCACTTTAACCAACGCGGCGGGCACAACGGTAGGCTACCTTGTCGGCACCTCCGCGGCCAACGATAGCGGGCAGCTCGCGCTTAACAGCGGCGGCGTCAACCAGGTCTCTATCCTGGCGAGCGGGAACAGCTACTTCAGCGGCGGCAGCGTCGGCATCGGGACCACGGCTCCGCTCAGGGCGCTTCATGTGTCGGGCTCTTTGGGAGTCGGCGGCACGGCGCCCGGCAGCTGGACATCGAACGGCTCCGATATATTCATGAACACGGGAGCGGCAAGTTCGACTATTCAATTAAGACCTAACGGCGAAGGCAGCGTTGTCGGGTCGGCGATATTCAGCGGCGGCGGGGTGCACCAGTTCTTTAATGCCAGCGGAGTGGAGCAGGTAAGATTTAACAACGGCAATGTCGGGATAGGAACTACGGGTCCGGCGTATAAGCTTGATGTGGCGGGAACTTTAAACGCCTCTTCGCTCCGGTCCAGCCCGGAAGTGAGTTCTTTTAACGTCGGAGGGGATTTTAACACTTTTTACCCGGTTTACTTTACCGAGCCCAGATGGAGCGACGGTGTCACGGAAATAGAATTGACGCGCTCGGATGTGCATACGGATTCCACCTGGAGAGGGGCGCTGCAAAGTAAATTCATGAACCATTCGACGAACTGCGGCCATGCCGCGAGCTTTATCAACATGGATTACAATTATTACGGCACTGTCCCGTTCATAGGGGGCTATCAGACCGCTCCGGGCTGCAATAACGGATTTGTGATCTGGCTCAGGGGCGGCGGGACAACGTATAACTATCGGTCTGCGAAAGGACTTGTTAATGTCCAGGATTATTCCACGACCTCCCCCAAGCTCGCCGGCGGCGACTGGACCGTCACGGCGAAAACCGCAATAGACGCATATGTGCTGGCGCAGGGGAATAGTTTCACTAACAATGTTTATGTGGGAGGCAGCCTGAAAGCCGCAAGCTGGGCCGCTCAAAGTCTGGCGGGCAGCGGCTACGCGAATATGGGCGGCCTGATCATCCAGTGGGGTTCCTATACGGCCACCATGGCGCATGGCAGCTCATATTCCCCGTCGTTCCCGATCGTGTTCCCGAATGCCACCCTGCAGGTGGTTCAGGGCGTCGGCAATACAGTGGGGACCGGCACCACCGTGACATACGCCCCCATTACAGCTATAACAACTTCCGGTTTTACCTTCCAATACGGAGCGGTCAACGGCGGCACCTATGCCACAACGGTCCGATATATTGCTATCGGATATTAGAAGACTGAAAAGGATAAGGAAAATATCTCTGCTTTTGTGCCTGTTTTTGCAGTCTGTTCGCCGCAGCTATTTTAGGAGTTTAAAAGTTTTTTCAAAATCGTTATACCCGAACGGTTTATATATTATGGCGGAGGCGCCTTTGCTTAAAAGCTGGCTGTTTATCTCGTCCTGGTCTATAGCGGTCACCATGATAACCTTGGCCGCCTTGTCTATGGCGCGGATGGCTTCCAGCACCTCTACTCCGGATTTGCCCGGCATTATTACGTCCAGGAGCACCACTTCGGGCCGCAGGTCGGTAAACGCTTTCAGGGCGCTTTCCCCGTCCCAGGCTTCGCCTACTACTTCGTGCCCGGTCTTTTCCATGACTATCTTGATCATGCTCCTGGTGCCGGCGTTATCATCCACGATAAGTACTTTCATTTTAGCCCCCGTAAATAGTTGAAACAAAAAAACAGTTAAAGAAAAAATCCGCATAGACCGCGGCGGCCGCTTCTCGTGACGCCGGTTTAAATCCCTAGCTAACATAGCGTAACACTCCTCCCCCGGTTTTGTCAAGCAGGGGGACGCTTGTGCCCCGTAAATACGGACACGAATACTGTCGGCTGCGGTCTGGGCCGGCGAGGTGATTTATGCGATAATATGCCTTGCCGCCGGGGCCGGGCTCTGGAAATTTATGAGCGATAAGAATAAAACACTCAGTCCCGACGCCTTTGAGCAGGAGCTGCGCACCGATCCGGGCGACCGCAGCCGCGACAAGCCCCGCGGTCCCGCGCTCCACACTAAGATCCTTATCGGGCTTATCCTAGGCGCCGCCGCCGGCGCGGCGGCGAACCGGTACGCGGCCGGCGCTTCGGGGAACCTGGAGCGGTTCATAAAGAATTTTACCGAGCCTGTCGGGCAGCTTTTTCTGAACCTGCTGCTGATGATAGTCGTGCCGCTGGTCTTCTCCTCGCTGGTGTCGGGCGTGGCGGGGATCGGCGACATCCGGAGGCTCGGCCGCATCGGCTATAAGTCGTTCGCCTACTGCCTGGTGATCTCCGCCATCTCCGTATTGATAGGCCTCGGGCTGGCGAACACGATAAAGCCGGGAAAGCGGATAGCCCCGGAGATAGCGGAGAGGATGCAGCGGCAGTTCGGCGGCCAGGCGGCAAAGGAGCTTGAAGAGCAGAAGAAGCGGGCCGAAGCGGCAAAAGAAGAGTCGCCTTTAATGTCGGCAGTGAAAACCGTAGTTCCCCGGAACATCCTGAGCTCGGTCTCGAATGACCCGCCGAACATGCTCCACCTGATGTTCTTCGCGCTGATGGTCGGGATCGCGGCGACGCTTCTGCCGAAGCCGGTCGCCGCGCCGTTCGTGGGGGCCATGGAAGGGCTCTTTGCCATCACCACGAAGATCATCGATATCGTGATGAAATTCGCCCCGTACGCGGTCGCCTGCCTGATCTTCACGAACGTCGCGCATTTCGGGATAGAGCTTCTCGGCGCGCTCGGCTGGTTCGTAGCGACCGTCCTCCTCGGGCTCGGGATACATATGTTCGGCGTGTATTCTCTCTCCGTCGCCCTTCTTTCAAAGATAAATCCGATAGACTTCTTTCGCCGCATCCGGACGGTGCTTCTTACCGCGTTCTCCACCTCGTCCTCTAACGCCACCCTGCCCACGGCCCTGCGCGTGAGCGAGGAGAATCTGGGCGTGCCGCGCGAGATAAACAGCTTCGTGCTGACGGTCGGCGCGACCGCGAACCAGAACGGGACGGCGCTCTATGAAGGGGTGACGGTCCTGTTCCTGGCACAGCTGGCCGGCGTCGAACTTTCGCTCGCGCAGCAGCTCACCGTGGTTTACCTTGCCATCCTCGGCGGCATCGGGACGGCCGGCGTGCCTTCGGGCTCTATTCCGTTCCTCATCGGCATCCTCGCCATGGTCGGCATCAACCCGGCCCTGATCGCCATCATTCTCGGAGTCGACCGGCTCCTGGACATGTGCCGCACTACGCTGAACGTGGCCGGCGACCTGACCGCGGCGACTTTTGTCGCGCGCAGCGAAGGTTTTGAATTGCTGGGGACGAAAAAGACTTAAGGAAAAGGCACTTCCGGGTTTAGCCTGGGTACGGGCCGGTCATGGGATTGCTCGTTCCGCCGCGCAGGAACCTTTGGCCGTCTGATGAGCACAGCTCTTGATACGGCACGGGCATAGCCCAGCGCGGTTCCCCCCGAAGCGGGGCCAGCCACGCATAAACCGCATAGCGGTTTTGCGCGGTCCCGGCTCGGCGGTTTTGCTTGCGCAGAAAACCGCCTCCGCCCTTGCGGCCCGGGCGCGAAGCATAATTATGCTTCGCTCTAAAGCCGGGCCTCACCTCCCCAAAGCGGCTCCAGGGCAACCCCATGGCCGGCCCGCGGCTGCTTTACGCCGGCTCAGGTTCAATGCGGATCCTGACCGGCGGCCGCCGAGGTTTGGACGCGCAGCTTTTTAAACAGGACCTGGGTTTCCGGATCCGCCGGGGCCAGCCTTTCAGCCTCGGCCAGGCACAGCTCCGCCGGCTCACTCCTCCCCGCCGCCAGGTAAATTCTGGCCAGCCTGCGCAGCGCGGGCGGCCGGGCGGGCTCCAGTTCAAGCGACGCGAGGCAGGCGGCCGCGGCTTCCTTCAGTTTGCCGGAGGCGGCGTAAGCGCCGCACAGCAGGTCCAGTGTGCCGGAAAGTTTATTACGCTTCAGCGCCCGCTCAAAAGACTCCGCGGCTTTCGCCGTGTCTCCCAGTTCAAGATAAACCTTGCCCAGGTTTACCAGCGGGGCGTCGCCGGTAATTTCAGCCTCCGCGGCTTTTTCAAAAGCCGCCGCGGCCTCCGCCCGTCTCCCCAGGCCCGCCAAAGCAGCGCCGTAAGTGTTCCAGGCCTCGTAATTGAATTCCCAGGCCTCGAGCGCTTCAAGCGCCGTCCTTTCTCCTTCTTTAATTTCACCTTTCTGCAGGTGGACCGCGGCCAGCGCGCCCAGCGCGTTGGACAGTACGCCTCGCGAGGGTTTCAGGGATAGCGCCAAATTCAGACAGGGCAGCGCCTTGTCAGGCAGGCCCTGCTGCAGATAATAAGAACCGAGCATATAATTAGCCCAGGGGCTGGCGGGGTTTAGTCTCGCGGCGCGCAGCCAGACGCTCTCGTCGTTCCGCCAGAGGAGCTGCTGCTGCCAGCCCAGAAGCAGGAAGAGGACGAGAGCGCCTGCGCCGGCCGCATTATGGAAAGCTTTCCCCCCGGGGCGCCGGGCCAGCATTTCGCCCGAAGCCGAGGCGAAAGCGGCGAATATTAAGGAAGCGCCGGCCATGGGCAGGTACAGATATCTGTTGGAGGCGAAGACGGCATTAAGGTATTCGGCGAAGTCCTTTACCGGCAGTAAGTTCAGGTAAGGGAAAAGCAGAATAAAGAAAAGCGCGGCGCCCGTAGCGGCCGGGGCATAGCCGCGCCGGCCGCGCCCGCGGTATTTAAAGGCAAACAGGATAATTCCTCCAGCCAGCAGCAGCGCCGCCAGCCCCAAAAGATCCGGCGCCGGAGAGGTCTTTTGGTAAACCGGTGAGATCCGGAAAGGCAATATGATTATTTTAGCGTACGCCGCCAGCCTGGCAAAAAGATAGGCGGGATCCAGGTTTTCAAAGCCCAGGCCCGAGCCCCTGGCGGCCAATAGGCGCGAAAGCAGCGCCGCGGACCAGAAAAAAAACAGCGACAGCAGCTCAGGCAGACGCCTGCGCAGTTCCCTAAAACCTCCGCCGGGGCGAAAAAAAGGAAGCAGGCAGAAAAACAGCAGCCCCGAAAAAGCCCGCTCCTTGAAAAGCAGCGAGACCCCGAAAAGCAGGCCGGTCAGTATTTTCCCGCGGGCGGGCTCCCTTCCGTCCCCGTCCAGAAAACGGTAAAGCGCCGCCAGGAAAAAAAGCGTGGAAAAAATAGTGCCGCAAAACAGCGCGGCGACCAGCGTCTCGGTCTGGGCCGGGTGCAGGGCGAAGAAGGCCCCGGCCAGCAGCGCCGGCTTTTCTTCGCCCAGCAGGAGCAGCGCCAGCCGGTAAACCAGCCAGGCGCAGGCGGCGTGGGCCAGCAGCGAGAGCGCGTGGAAGCCCCAGGGCTGCCAGCCGCAAAGCTTGCCGGCAGGCATAAGGACCAGATAAGTAAAGGGCTCAAAGCTCTCGTTCCTGAAAACCGGCGTGTAGGCCGGGTGAAAAAGATAAGCCGCGTTCGAGAGGTCCCTGAGCAGCGGGTTGTTCTGCACCGACAGCACGTCGTCAAAAACGAATGGGAGGAAAAGCAGGGGAAGGTAGGCCGCGGCCGTCCCCAGCAAAAGAAGAGTGCCGGGTTTCAGCCTGCCCGGGAGGTCGAATAATTTTCCCACGGCGTTATTTTATCAATTATCGCGGAGGGCCTACGCGGGAGTAGGTCCAATAACTCCGGGCCCGTGGGTCCTGCGCCTCTTATCGGCGGGTGTAACTTAAGTTACACTCTTAGCAGGTGAGGAGCCCGTGCCGGACGGGCTTACAGGGGGCATGCGGTTAAGTCTGTAAAAGGCCGACCATGCCCGTAAACATTCTGATAGCGGACGACGACACTTCGATCCTG
Source organism: uncultured Elusimicrobia bacterium (assembly GCA_903873295.1). Lineage (GTDB taxonomy): Bacteria > Elusimicrobiota > Elusimicrobia > Elusimicrobiales > UBA9959 > UBA9959. The sequence goes on along the minus strand of CAIQNV010000065.1, from coordinate 2,691 downwards.
CGCCTCTATTCCCGCCTCTTCTCAGGGAAGGGCTACTCCATTTCCACGGCAGAAACTTTTGCCGAGGCATCAAGTCTGCTGCGCGGGAACGATTATGACCTGCTGATCACGGATTTTACTTTTCCCGACGGGCTGGGCACGGAGCTGATAAAGATCTTCAACGAAGCGAAGGCCGGCGCCAGGAGCATTTTGGTGACCGGGGCGCCCGACGCCGCGAAAAAGCTTGCCCGGGAGGGAGTGCTGAACTATATCGAAAAACCTTTCCAGGTTGAGAAGTTCATGGAGGCGGTAACTAAAGCTCTTGGTTAGCCGTTTTTTCTGAATCAGCCCCGGCCGGCCGCTTAACGCGGCCATTTTTTATGCGTCAGCCCGCTTCGCCAGGACCAGGCGCAGCGTTTCTTTTTCCAGGTCCGCCAGCGAATCGTAAGGGATGAGGGCGAGGGGTCTCGCCTCCAGTATCGCCCGCAGGCCGGCGCTCTTGAAGGCCGCGGGGGCGAAGGCCGCTAGCTCGGCGCAGAGCAGGCGGAAATTCAGCTGGCTGGAATAGGTTTTCTTTTCCTTCAGGCAGGAAAAATCAAAATCCCCCGAGGTCAGGCGCAGCCGCCGGCCGGCGCTCAGGACTATGTCCAGGTAAAAAGACAGGTCGGAGCTTTTTACCTCTTTAGTTACTTCCCGGCTTTTTCCCAGGCCTATGGGCAGCCCGGTTACGGTCATTATGCCGAGCCTTACGGCTTTCTCCTGGCCCGAAGGTCCCTCCGTTGTTTTAACGGTACGCAGGGTCTCTTCCTTTATGGGGGCGGCGGCAAGTACCGCGATGTCTCCCGGGCCGGCCGCGGCGGACACGCCCGCGCCCCCGGTGAACAAGGCCGCGCCGGTTTTTTCCTCAGGCCGGTCCTGCGGGAAAACCACTTTTTTAACTTTTTCCGCCGTGGGCAGGGGAGGCTGCGGGCAGGGGAGCTTCAGGGTTTGTATCCCGAAGTCCGCGCAGCGTACGGCCAGGTCTTCGGCGGCTGTTTCGTCCAGGTTTTGTCCCAGGACGCCCCAGCAATGGCGGGCGGCCGCGGCCGCCGTGGCGCGGTCCAGTTTAAAGGCGGCGCCCAGCACCTGCTCCAGCGCGGAGAACTCCGGCGCTCTTTCCCCCGCGGTTATCAGCATAAAAGGCATGTCTTTATTCTAACAAATCGGCCCTCGCCCCGCTTCAAAATGTATAATTATCCTGAAGAGCCAGGAGCCTATTTATGAAAATAAAAACGTTTTCCGCCGCCGCCGTTCTTCTCTGCGCCACCTGCGCTTTCGCCGCCGGACGCGCGAAAGAAGCGAAGGCGGAGAAAATATACGAGGTCAGGACCGTGCTGGTGGCGCCTTATTCGGGCGTGATAACTCCGGCCGCGGCCGAATTTATCTCCGGCGCGGTGGACAAGGTCAACGGGGCCGGCGGGGCTGATCTGCTGGTGATAGCGCTGGATACTCCGGGCGGCCTGGATTCCTCCATGCGGGTGATCATAAAAAAGATGCTGGCCTCGCAAAAGCCGGTGGCGGTTTATATCTCGCCGCAGGGGGCGCGCGCGGCTTCGGCCGGGGTTTTTATTTCCATGGCTTCCCCGCTGGTGGCTATGGCGCCGGGGACCAACATAGGCGCGGCGCACCCGGTGATGATGGGCGCTATCCCGCTCGGGCTGGGCGGCAAGGACGATAAGAAAAAGGAGCCGATGGAGGAAAAAGTCCTCAACGACGCCTCCGCCTACATTAAATCGATCGCCCAGAAGACCGGGCGCAACGCGGAGTGGGCTATGAAAGCCGTCGCTAAAAGCGATTCTATTTCGGCGGAGGAGGCAGTGAAGACCGGCGTGGCGGATTATGTGGCCGCGGATATGAGCGATTTTCTGCTCAAAGCCGACGGGCGCAAGGCGGGGGATTTCGGCACGCTGCGCGCCGCCGGCGCTAAGGCGGAATATTTCAGGCAGACGCGCAGGCAGAAGTTCCTGGCGACGATAACCGACCCCGACATTGCGATGATACTTATGAGCCTTGGCGCGGCGGGGCTTTTTATAGAGCTTTACAGCCCGGGGCTGATACTGCCCGGCGTAGTCGGGGCGGTGTCGCTGGTTATGGCTTTCTACTCTTTTCAGACGCTGTCGGTTAACTTTGCCGGGATCGCGCTGATACTGCTGGGCTTCGTGTTCTTTGTCGCCGAGATCAAGGTTATAAGCTACGGTCTGCTTACGCTGGCGGGGGCGGCTTCGATCCTGCTGGGCGGGCTGATGTTGTTCAATCAGCCTTCAATGGGAGGGCTTTTTGTTTCCCTGAATATGCTTCTTTCCACGGTCATAGGGCTTATCGCGGTGGTGGCGGCGGTGGCGTTCATAGCGCTGCGCGCGCAGCTGCGGACGGTCGTCACGGGCATTGAGAGTCTGGCCGGGAAGAGGGGTCTGGCCAAGACGGCCCTCGCTCCCGGCGGCAAGGTGCTGGTGGAGGGGGAGCTGTGGGACGCCGAGAGCGTTTCCGGCGATCTCCCCGCTGGCGCCCATGTGGAAGTGACCGCGGTGGAAGGTTTTAAGATCCGCGTCCGCGCGGCGAAGTAAGGTTTTAGCTGCGGGGGGGTAACGGCTAGCGGGATGTGAATTCCGGGCGGCCGGGGGATTGCCCTGCTCACCCGGGCCGAGGAAACCCTTGCGTCGGTTTCCCCCGCCT
>CAIQNV010000064.1 GCA_903873295.1 uncultured Elusimicrobia bacterium | reverse complement strand
GCCTCGCCCTCCGCGCTTACGCAAGCGTCGGGCTCCGGCGGGGTTTTGCTAACCCGGTCACCGCGTCAGGCCCCCGGCCCATACCCTTGCCAGGCCGCAACCCGGGCGCTCCGTAATCTTTTGTTCATATTTAGTTCACTCCCGGTTAATACCTTCTTGTTAAACTAAACATAGAGAAAGCCGGACAGCCGGGCGGCTGGACGGCCGATACTTATGGAAAGCAAAGAAATCGACAGGCATTTGAACGACCTCTGGAAAAAAGTTTCGGGGAACGAGTACGCCCCGGAAGCTCCGTCTTTGCCTCCCGACGTGCGCCAGTCGAATATGGAAACCATGCGTTTCCTGCGCGAAAATTTCTCCAAGGCCGAAAGCGAATGGAAGACCCTGTTGGCGGCCAAGGAAACCCAGCTGCGCGATCTCACCTCGCAGTTGGAAGAGACGAAGGCTTATCTGGGCGAGCTCAAACAGCACTATCAGGAAGCCCGGGAGCAGACGATCAACGGGGAGATGTCCACGGCGCTGAGCCTGGGCGAGGCAAAGAAGCTTCTCGACGCGCAGAAGCGGAACCACGCCCGCGAAATAACCCTTCTCAGAGAGCTGCTGGAGCGCACTAAAACGGAGATAATGAGCCTGCAGGACCGCGTTGACGCGCTGCGCGCCGAGCGCGACGACTGGCATAATAAATTTACCGCCCTTTCGGTAGAGAAGGCCGACCTGGACGACGCCAGGGCGGGCCTCGCGGCGAGGCTGGCCGATTCCAAGGAGGCGGTGGAAAAGACGCTGATCGAGCTGCTGAGCGAGCGCAAGACCCGCCGGGACGAACAGGTCAGGGTCAAGGACCTGGAGGGGCAGATCAAAGAGCTGACCGGGCGGCTGGACAGCGCGAAGGCCAACTGGGACGCCGAGAGGACGCAGTGGCGCGAGCTCTGGGACAGGGAGCGCTCGGTGTGGGAAACGCACAGGCAGGAATTCGCCGTCTGGGAAGAGCGCCTGCGCTCCGAGCGCGAGGCCTGGACCCTGAAAATGCGCGAGCAGGAGTCGAAAGGCGTGGAGAACGCCGCGGGCCTCGCCAATGTGCTGAAGGAATCCAGCCAGTGGTCGGAAAAAGTGACCCAGGTGCTTAAGCTTTACGCGCTCAGGGGCGTTGAGCTTCCCAGAGTTCTTGTTTCAGCGGGGCCGCACGAGGGCTATATACGGGCCCGCAGAAATGTCGGACGCGCGCTGGCGCTCGGCCTTGCCGGCCTGCTGCTTATGTCGGGCGCGGCCTGGCAGATATATGCCTGGCGCGCCAAAGTGCATTATAAATTTATAGTAAGTACTCCGCTGGATCTTCCTAACCCCTCCGGACTGGCCGTGACGAAAGAGGGCCTGTGGCTGGCCGACTGGAACAAGGGTCTTGTGCTGAAAGATATCAACGATCTCTCTACGCTGCGCGTTCTGCCCGCGCCCGCGGGCGGGCCGCTGAGGCCCGGCGCGCTGAGCGCCTCCGACAGGGGGCTCTGGACGCTGGATATGGCCCAACTGCGCTATGCGCTGCAGAACTTTACCGATGGCGGGATAACCGAAGCTTTCAAAACCCCTGGCGCCGCGCCGCAGGGGGCGGCCTGGGACGGCAACAGCCTGTGGGCTTTCGACGCCTCTTCCGGCCTGCTTTATAAGTACGGCCTGGATCCGGCGGAAGGGGCTTCCGCCACTTATGCGCTGGCAGGCGTGAATAGTCTGGTCTGCATGCAGTGGGCCGGAGGCTGGCTCTGGACGCTTGACGGCAAAAACGTCCTGCGGCGCTATGTCCTGAAAGAGGGCGTTTTTAATATGATCTCAAGCCAGAACTTCGGTAAAAAAACGGCGGCTTTCTGGGTGGAGGGCAAGACTCTCTGGTCGATAGAAAAAGCCGGCGAGCTGTCCGGCCGTTATGAGCTAAAAAGATATTCGCTGAAGCTTTACGATTTGGGGTTCAAGGAGTTGGATATTTTCAGGGATTGAACTTGATCTTTGTCGCTTGGTCTTTACGATCCAATACTTTATTATTATATTGATTTGATTATGGCTAAAATGGCAGAATTGGAAAGTGCATCTGAGGCGCGGCGCGGAGCCGTCTGGCGCGCATGGCGCTTGGCCGTCCGTTGCGCATAGCGCCTGATACGGCATGGCCACAGGCTTTGTAAAACCGCCCCGGCCTTGTTTCGACTTTTTGAGGAAGATTATGCTAAAAAAACTGATTTCTTTTCTGAGTCTGTTGGCCATGCTGGCCGGGCTGGCCGCCACGGTCTCGGCCCAGCAGCTTTATGTCGAACATATTGACGTCAGGTCGAAAGGGGTGGGCGCTTCCGGCGGCACCGGTTTCTGCAAGGACATCGACGGCGGCATCCTCGCGGGTGAAGACTCTGTTTCTTTCATTCCGGGCACCGAAAAAAATGTGTGGTACAATTCCTCTCTTATTGAATTTGAAAGACCAAGGACCACCCCTTATGGCTACCCGGGTTCCTGCCTCGGCCTATGCGTTCAGCTGGTCTGCGTGAGCACCGCGGGCTATTTCGGCGTGGACGAATTGACCTTTGAGGTCTTTAAGTTCGGCACCGGCGCCAATCCTCTTGATCCGGCCTCTACGCCGCCCATTAAGACCATTTCGCTGTATAATATCGGCCGGTGCGAGAGCAGTAATAATGATAAAGAGCCCATACTCAACGCTAACGGTGGGACTTCATTCTGTTCCGCTTGGGACGGCTCATATAATCTGAACGGCATATTCGGCAAAACTAACGGCCAGTATGGGTTTCGGGCCAGGGTAAAGACCAATCAGGTAAGCGCCACGGCCGGCAATATTTCCATAGAGCAGACCGCGGCTTTCCCGGGCCAGAACCAGATACCGATACAGATAAATGTGACCAATATCCATACGGTGCGCTCCAGCCCCACCGTGGTCGGACGGATCACCGGTGTGGCCGCCCAGCCCTATAATATTCTTTACCGTCTGAGTAAAGACGCGCTGACAAGCATACATGTTTACGACGCCACCACCCTGATTCCCGCTCCCGGAAGTATGCCGCTTGTGCGCACCATAATATCAAGCACGCCGCGGACCGGCGAGGGCACTCCCGACGGCACGCTGACCAACGGCGATTTCTGGGACGCCCGCGATGACGGCGGGAATATCGTGGGCGGCGGGAATTATATCGCCAAGATAGACGCTTTTTCTAACGACGGGTGGGAGCGCGGCGACGGGCAGCCGGACCGGGCTTTTACCTATACGACCCAGATATCCCTGGACCCGCTGCAGATAACCGATGTGGCCATAAAGCCGCTGGGCGCCTCCTCTACCGACATGGCCACCATCAGCTATATGCTTACCGAGGCGGCTACGGTGTATGTGCGTATTTTTACTCCAAGAACGAAGATCCTCGACGACGGTTCCTATTTGGAGGGAGCTCTTATCAGGGAGTTTGTGGAGCAGAAAGACCGAAGGATCCCCGTTTCAACTTCCTGGGACGGCCGTGACGATAAAGGCAGCCCTGTTTGTGACGGAGATTATCCGTTCGCCATTGACGCCGCTTTACCTTCTAATTCCACCTTCGCCCCCGACGGAGAGGTCTGGACGAAGATCACCAAGGTCGGCTCCCTCCCGGTGGCGCGCGGTAAAGTTTTGGCCTATATGAGCCCCTCCTCCACGGTGATAGGTTCCTCGCCTTCGGTGGCCGGCCTGGACCCCTTTTATTTCCGCTATACCCCCAGCCGGGATACCAGGGTCAGCTTGTACATAAAAGAGATGGACGGCAAAACGGTAGTTAGTACCGTAACCGAGAACGAGGTCCGCTTCGCTAATTTCTCCAACCGTGAGATCTGGGACGGCAAGAACAATAGAGGGCTTTATGTTTCCAGCGGCACCTATCTGGCGGAACTGGTAACCACCGACCCTTTTGCTTGTTCGACACAAAAGACCTCCACCTTTACGGCGTTGATCCCGGTGCATATGTTCCGCACCGTGGACGTGCTGTCGAAATCGCTGCTGGGCGGGACCTCCGATATGGCTACGGTCACTTTCGAGCTGTCCCAGCCGATGTATATGAAGCTGCGTATTTATCCCGTGAGCACGGTGGTGAACCCTTCGCTCTGGCCGAGCGTAACGGGGACCCCCGTGTATACGGTCGAGGGCATGCGCCCCGGCCGCTTCAAGATAACGGAATACTGGGACGGCCGCGACGTGAACGGCCAGCTGGTGGACGACGGGCGCTATCCTTTCACCCTGGTGGCTTATACCACCGGCACCGCGCAGGTTATGTATTCCACGGACAAGACCTACGGCTACGTGGACGTCTCGCGCGGCAAGATAATTTTCACGGGGTTCGACGTTATTCCGAACATCCCCACCATGTATAACTCTTCCGACACTATCACCCTGCCTCCGTACGAGGTGGACTACGCCGTCACCAGGCAGGCGATGGTTACGGTGCGGATACTCGACGCCAACCCGAACAGCCCCCTCTACAACCAGACGGTGGCGACCGTTACCAACGACGAAGTGCGGGACGGCGGCATACTGTACAAGGATTTCTGGGACGGCAAAACGAACACGATCGACAGCAACGGCAACGTGGCGACCGGGGATTTTGTGAAGAGCGGGCCCTACGACGTGCAGATCACGGCCCAGGATATAGACGCCCAGCTGGCTTCCATGGCTACGGTGCAGATGACCATAGACGTAGACGCGCTGCGCATCTACGATGTCTCCATCGTGCCGCTTACGCTGGAAAATATGGCCGTGGTCTCCTATCAGATCTCCGAGCCCATGAAAGTGGTCACGAAAATTTTCAAGCCCGGCACCAGTATGCCGCCCAGCACCGACGACCCGCCCGCCGGGCGCCTGGTTAAGCGCATAATCGGCGTACGGCCGTCGCGCACCCAGATCTCGGAATACTGGGACGGCACCGATCTGACGCTTTCAAAAGTGCCGGACGGCAACTACGTTTTTAAGGTTTACGCCTCCACCGTCACCGACGCGATAAATACCATCGACGGGGTGCTTTCTCACACGCTCTGCCCCAACGAAAACTGCCGCGTGCCCGACATCATAACCTCCAATATCCCGGTCACGCGCGGCGGCACGGCGGACCTTTGCGGGGATTTTGTGCGGGAGACTTTCTTCGCCCCGAACCCCTATACCGGGACCAGCGGCTGGTTCAAGATCCCGTTCATCATGAACGGCTGGGCAAGCCTGAAGATGTACAATATCGCCGGAGATCTGGTGTATAAGAAAAATTTCGGCGACCTGAACGCCCCGCGCGAGGGCGGGAATAATGTGGACGGCAGCGGCAGGTGCTCCGTCACACACACCGACGACGCCTGCTGGCCCAAGGTTAACAGCTACGGCAAGACGGTGGCCCCCGGCGTCTACTTCGCGGTGATACGCTACCAGGCTACCGACGGCACCAGGGATATCTGCCAGACGATAAAGAAGATATTGATACCGTAAAAACCGGGCGGCTGGACAGCTGAAGAGGAAGAGTTATGAAAATTATAAAGAATTGGCCGGTCATTTTTGCCGCCGCGGCTATGCTCCTGCCTTTGGCTCCGCCGGCCGGCGCGGCGGACAGCAAGGTAGGCACCGAGGGCGCCGTCTTCATGAAGATCCCCACCGGCAGCCCCAGAGCGCAGGCTCTGGGCAACAACGGGGTCTCGCTGATGGAGGGCGGGGAAGCCATGGGCATAAACCCGGCGGGGATAGCTTCCGCCCAGATGCGCGAAATTTCCTTCTCCCACCTCAGCTGGATACAGGAGTATTCCGGACAGTATATGGCCTATGTGCATCCCATCGGGCAGTCCGTGGTGGGGCTGAACCTGGCCTATTACAGCATAAGGAATTTCGACGCGCGCGACGACAAAGGCATCCCCCAGTACGGTACCGACATCAAAGTGCGCAACGGCTACGCCTCTTTTACCCTCGCCAAGGGGTTCTTTCTGGAAAAATTGCTGCTGGGGGGAAGCGTTAAAGAAGTGCTGGAAGACAATTATACTAAGGAGTATAAGAACCTGGTTTTCGACTTCGGCGCCATCCTGCGGCTGGGCCGCAAGCTCTCGCTCGGCTGGGCCGGACAGAATTTCTCCGGCAAGCAAAAGCAGGTCGTAAAGGTCAACCGTCTGGGCGGGGCCTTTGCGTTCAACCCCTTTGTTACCCTGGCGCTGGAGCAGAAAACTTATTCCGACCGCAAGGGCAGGCTGGGCGGCGGCGTGGAGCTGAGCCTTCCCGAGGAACTGCTGCAGGTGGGCCGCGTGGCGCTGCGCGCCGGGTATACTCCCGGCGACAATTACGGCAAGAACCTGACGGACAAGACCATGGATACCCTGGGGATGAACGAAGTTTCCGGCTGGGCTTTCGGCGTGGGGCTGTACAGCGCGCAGGCGCTGGGCTACGGCATGGGTTTCGACTATACCCTGGCGCCCTACGGCGCCCTGGGCAAGGCCAGCCAGCTGGCGCTCAGGTTCCAGTTTTAAGAAAGGCGCGGACGAAGGTATAAGATGTTTTTTGCCAGCAGAAAGTCAGGTTCCGGCTTACAGCCTGCGGCCAACGGCTTAAAGCGCCGTTACGGCCAGACGACCATAGAGTATTTACTGGTCACTGTTTCGCTGCTGTTCGTTTTCGTTATTATGTATAAATCGCTGCAGTATGCGCTTTCCAATCAGTTCAAGCGCGGCGGCATGGTGATAATAAAGATGTACAAGGTGGACCCGTGGTAATCAGGTAAGGATCAGGGATTTAATACTACGTTTACGGAGGAACACAAAATGAACAAGTTGTTTAAAAACAGAAAAGGCCAGAACACCGTGGAATACCTGCTGATGCTCGCCGTGGTCGTGGGCGTGGTGCTCATCGCCGGCGTGGCCCTGAAGAAGTATATGCCCACGCTCTTCGCGAGCATACAGGGCATGATAAACGGCGCCGCCAGCACTCTCGGCGCGTCCGGCGGAAACAATTAGGAAGCCTGAGGAATACAGGTAAAGGTATAGGTACAGGTAAAAGTTAAGTTAATTACAGCTTTTCATTTTACCTCTACCTGTGCCTCTCCCTTTCCCGGCTCCGGGCCAGATCCCCGGAAAAGGTTACGGCCTTATGAGCGTGAAACCGTTCCCGGCAGGGCCGCGGGCCGCAATAGCGGCTTTGGTGCTGCGTCTTAAAAGGGCGGGGCAGGTCACTATCGAACTGCTCCTGGTGCTGCCCGTTTTTATGTTGCTGCTGTTCTTTATAATGGAAATGGGCAATATGGGTTTTCAGACCATACTGGCGCATCACTGTGCGTATGAGCTGGCCCGCATAGGCTCCCTGGTCGCCGGGCCTACCGGCGCCGGCTCCGGCGGCGGACAGGCTCTGGCCAATATGAAGATGAAGAACGTCCTGGGCCAGATGTTCCCGTCCTCGCCCGGGGTTAACGTGGAGGGCCTGCTCGTGCAGACGCTTAAGGACCCGCAGTCCGGCCAGATGGGAGAGGATCTGCTTGTAACCCTCACCTACCCGGCCAAGCTTATTTTTCCGGGTTCCAGCACTTTTCTTTCAGATCCGCCGAAAGGGAAGCGCACGAAGATGATAATCGTGAAGGTGCGCATGCCGGTAGAGAAGCCGTACTTCCAGTGATGGAGAAGGAATAAGGATTAAGGAATAAGGATCAGATTCTTATCCGCTGCTTACCACTTATAGCTTGATCCTTTGCTGCGATATTTAAGATTTAACACGGATTTAACGGGAAGTTAATAATTTAGTTGGAGAATATACTTATGGAAAAGAAAGGCATGCTTGTCCCCGTGCTGCTGGCCCTGGCCGCCGCCGGTATTTACTGGTGGGTGCTTACCTCCAAGGAACGCTCGCTGGCCGCCCAGAGCGAGCGCGCCACCGTGCTGATGGCCCGTTTCGATCTGCCCGCCCGCACCATCATGAACGTGGACGTGGTCGAAACCAGGGAAATTCCCCGCATGTACCTGGAGCAGGACGCCTACGAGGTGAAGAGCCAGTCGGATATAAAGCTGGTGGTAAACCTTGTCACTTTGATCCGCATCCCCAAAGGCAACCAGATAACGAATTCGGCCCTGGTGTCCCTGAGTCCCGAGGCCGGCCTCAGCGTGAAGGTGCCGCCCGGCTACCGCGGCTGCGTGCTGCCGCTTGAAAGCGACCTGCTGCGCCTGATAAAGCCCGGCGACCGCGTGGACATATTGGTGAGTTTTGACGCCGTGATGGGGGACAACCGCAAGGAAAAAGTGACCGCCACCATCCTGCAGAACGTGCTGGTGCTGGGCGTGGGCTCGAACCTCGGCCAGGGCCTTTCCGGTTCCCAGGCCAAAGCGAAGGCCGCGGCCGAAGCCGCCGATCAGGCCTTCTCCGAAAAGGCGGCGCTCAGCCTGGCGCTCAATCCCAATGAGGCCCAGTACCTGGCCCTGTCCGTCAAGCAGGGGACGGTGGACGTGATAGTGCGCGGCCTCGGCGACGTGGAGCTGCACCCGATGGCGATAGCCTCTTTCAAGCAGCTTATCAAGTAAGGATATTTAATATGAAAAAACTGATCCTTGTGCTGGCCGCACTGGCCCTGCCCGCTCTCGCGGGCGCCGAGTCCACGCAGATGGTGGCCGTCAGCGCCGACATCGTGGAGATAAGCGGCTCTATACAGAAAACGCGCGGCTTTTCCTGGGGCGAGCTGCTGGACTTCAGCGAAAAAAGCATCGGGGGCATAATCACACTGGGCGACTTCGAGCGAAAGACGGCGCTGACCGCCACGCTCAAACTGCTGGAGACGGAGGGCAAGGCGCAGATACTGTCCAATCCGAAAGTCATAACCAAAAGCGGCACCCAGGCCAATTTCACCGTCGGCGGCGAGATCCCGGTGCCCTACGCCAACCAGTCCGGCGTCGGCGCCGAGTTCAAGAAGTTCGGCGTGATACTGACGGTCCTGCCCGTGGTGCTCGCCGAGAAGAAAGATACCGTGGACGTACAGATACAGCTGGAGGTCTCGAACCCGGACTATTCGAAGCCCGTCATAGTTTCCGGCACCACTATCCCGTCCATGATAACCAGGCAGATAATGACCGAGGTGGAGATGAAGAGCGGCGAAACGCTGGTGATAGGCGGCCTCAAGCGCAGCAACCGCAACGTTTCAAAGAAACGCGTGCCGATCCTGGGCAGCCTGCCGCTGATAGGCGCCCTTTTCAGCTCCACCGACATCGTAGAGGAGCAGAGCTCGCTGTTCCTTTTCGTGACTTTCGATATTATAAAGTAGCCGGGCAGCCGTTGAGCCGATTTCTATGGAAGAACAACTTAATATTGCCCCGCGGGTTATAACTTTCTCCGGCCCTAAAGAGGGCGTGGGGAAGACCTCCGTCGTAATGAATCTGGCCCTGGCCTGGGCCAATTACCAGAAGCGCAACGTGCTGATATTGCCGCTCGACCCCATGTGCCGCGCGGAGCATGCACAGCTGCTGGGCCTTAACCCGCCTTCCATGGCCGAGATCATCAGCCAGCTGGGGCGGGAATCCGTGGGCGCGCTGGGAGCCCTTCTCAAGGGTAAGATCCCCATCTCGCAGTGGGGCGTCGGGGTGCTGCCGCTGAGCAAGCGCCGCCAGGACGTGGCTAAGATGTCGCCCGACATCATACTGCCCATGCTTTCGCGCCTGTCGCAGAATTTCGACATTTTTATAGACGTGGACCCCTACTTTCCCATGCAGGTCTTCGCCTTCGATATTTCGGACCTGGTGTTCTGGGTTTCAAATTCCAACGTCTCCTCGCTTAACGCCACGGCCGGCATTTTCCGGGAGATAAACGAACTGCACTTCCCGATGAGTAAGTTCGAGGTGGTGGCGAACCTGTTCGACATGCCCGGCGCCGTCGGGCCGAAGGAAGTTGAGAAATTCTATAAGCAGATGGGCAAAGACATCCTGGCTTTCATGCCCTGGGAGGACGCCCTTCCCGCCTACGCCAACCAGAACAAGATATTGATCGCCGAGCAGCCCAATACCCAGTGGGTGCGCATCCTGCGCGTGCTGCTGGGGCGCCTGGCGGAGCTTAAGCCCGCCGAGAAGCAGTGGGTTTCGAGCGTTCCCGCCGCAGAATTCGCCCATGGCTCCGACATGCTCTGGCGCCAGACCGCGAAGGACGCGCCCGCGGCCGCGCCGACCCCCCAGGCGCAGTCCCAGCTCTCGGCCACCGAGGCCAGGGTGGACGTGCCGCCTTTCTGGGAAGAGCTTAAGATGAAGGTGCACCGCAACGTGGTCACCGCGCTGGAGACCGAGCGCGTGAAGATCTCCGATGACGCCGCCGTAAATCAGGAGACGCGCAAGCGCGTGGACGGCATCATAAACGGCCTGCTGGCCAAGGAGACGGCCAACCCTCTCACCCGCGAGCAGCGGGTGAAGTTCATCAACGAGCTGCTCGACGAGATCCTGGGCCTGGGTCCGCTGGAAGAGCTGATGCGCGACCCGTCCGTGACCGAGATCATGGTCAATTCCTTCGACAAGGTGTACATAGAAAAGGCCGGCAAACTGATCCTGACCAAGTACAGGTTCCGCAGCAACGAGCAGATAATGCAGGTGATGAAGCGCATCGTGGCCCCGCTGGGCCGGCGCATAGACGAATCCGTGCCGCTGGTGGACGCCCGCCTGAAGGACGGCTCCCGCGTGAACGGCATCATCCCGCCGCTGGCCGTCTCCGGCCCCACGCTGACCATCCGCCGTTTTTCCGCCAAGCCCTTCACCGACGGCGAGCTTATAAAGAAAGGCAGCATCTCGCAGACCGGCGTGGACTTCCTGAGGGCCTGCGTAAAGCTGCGCAAGGACATCATCATCTCCGGCGGCACCGGCACCGGTAAAACGACTTTTCTCAATATGTTGTCCAGCTACATCCCCGAGGACGAGCGCATCGTTACGGTCGAGGACACCGCCGAACTCCGGCTGCAGCAGGACCACTGGGTGAGTCTTGAAAGCCGCCCGCCCAACATCGAAGGCAAGGGCGAAGTGAGCATCCGGGACCTGGTTAAAAACTGCCTCCGTATGCGCCCCGACCGCATCATAGTCGGCGAGGTCCGTTCGGCGGAAGCCCTGGACATGTTGCAGGCCATGAACACGGGCCACGAAGGCTCGCTGGCCACCATCCACGCCAACACTCCGCGCGACGCGCTGACCCGCATGGAGGCCATGTGCCTCATGGCCGGCGCGGACCTGCCCATCTGGGCCCTGCGCGAGATGATAGCCTCCGCCGTGCACATGATAGTGCAGCTTACCCGCTTTTCCGACGGTACCCGCAAGATCACCGCTATTACCGAGATAACGGGCCGCGAGGAAAATCAGATCACCATCCACGATATTTTCAAGTACCACCAGACCAGCCTGGACGAGAACGGCAAAGTGGTCGGTTACTTCACCGCCACCGGCGACCCGCCCAAGTTCTACAAGGATTTCGAGACCCACGGTCTGCACGTGCCGATAGAGCTGTTCTGGACCGAGGAGCAGAAGCGGGCCCGTGCGGGGAAGTAGCAAGGGCTTAACGGCGAGGAAATACCACGGAGACACGAAGAGCACGGAGAACACAGAGGCGTTTATTCGGAAAATGCAGGGAAGATCTCCGGCAAGATTTATCTCCGTGTTCTCCGTGTTCTCCGTGTCTCCGTGGTAAGCAGTAAATTTTTTATGAAGAAATTAGCGGCGGTAATAATTTTGCTTGGCGCGTTCGCGGGGAAACCGGCGGAGGCGGGCGTTTTTACGCAGGCGGAGATGGACGAGGTTTCCTGCGCCGCCCTTAAGACGCAGCTGTTTTATTATTACCTCGCCCCCGACAGGGACCCCAAAGTCGTAAATTTCCCCATGACCTGCAAAGGCGTGAAGTCCACTTATGTAATGCCCAAGTGGGTGGGGCCCGTAGTGATAGAAATGACGGGGCGCAAAGTCTGGCGGGACCCGGAGGAGGGGGAGATCTCCGAGGCCACGCTCTGGCAGACCCCCGTTTCCATAGTCTACGAGTACCTGGAGCTTACCCGCAAAACCTTCCCTCCCGAGGCGGGGGGCGCTAACATACAGCCCGCCCTGTTGGTGAAGGAATACGCGGATATCCGCATACGTTTTCAGATGTCCATGGACAGGCTTTACCGCGCCCGCACCCGCGACATTACCATGGGCGATTCGATGGAGGGCCGCGGCCGCACTATAATGGCCCAGTTCGTCCTTATTCTTAAGGAGATGGAGTCCATAGCGGACGCCATCTCCAGCACCAACCAGCGGCGTTACGCCGACGCCGTCACCGCTTCCGCCGTGATCGCCCAGGACTCTTTCCGCGTTCTAGGGAGGGCGCCGCGCAGATACGAGCCCCCGCCCCGGGAATCCGACAAGACCAAGATCCTCAACACGGCGCTTTCAATGCTGGGCATCATCCTGATCTTTCTGGCCGTTCAGGCTTTCTTCGCCATGAACGATTCCAAGACCAACGCGATGATGGGCGACTATTCCAAAAAAGTGGAAACCTTTACCGAGGCTTTCTCCCGCCAGTTCATAAATATAAACGTCAAATACCTGGTGCTCGGCCCGCCGGCCTTGTTCGCGCTGCTGGGCATGCTCACCATGAACATCTTCGCTTTCCTCTTCCTGAGCGCGCTGGGGCTGGCTATCGGTATGCGCACCCCGGCCTTCGTGCTGAATACCATGAAGGCCGCGCGCGGCCGCAAGATCGACGGGCAGCTTATGGACGGGCTGATACTGCTCTCCAACTGCCTGCGCTCCGGCCTCGACGTGGTGCAGGGCTTCGAGATGGTTTCCAAGGACCTCACGCCGCCCATTTCCGACGAGTTCGCCCTGGTCATTAAAAATTACCAGCTGGGCATGTCCTTTGAAAAAGCCCTGGGCGTGCTGGAGGAGCGCGTGGAGTCGAAGATGCTCGCCTACATGATACGCGCCATAGTGCTGCAGCGCCAGATGGGCGGCAACCTGACGAGAGTTTTCGAGCGCATCGTGGTGGACATCCGCGAGGAATCCAAGCTTGAGGAAAAAACCAAGGCCATGACGGCCCAGCAGAAGATCCAATCCATCGTCGTCGGCATCATGCCCTGGGTGATGGTGGGCGTAATGTTCATGTTCCAGCCCGAGACCATGATAAAGTTCTACAGCACG
Organism: uncultured Elusimicrobia bacterium; assembly: GCA_903873295.1. Lineage (GTDB taxonomy): Bacteria > Elusimicrobiota > Elusimicrobia > Elusimicrobiales > UBA9959 > UBA9959. The sequence continues at coordinate 87,985 of CAIQNV010000064.1, read as the reverse complement.
CCGCTGGGCATGGCCACCGCGGCTTTCTGCGTCGTCTGGGTGGCCATCGGCATGAAGGTAGTGTCCAGCCTCGGGAAGATACGCGTATGAGCCCTGATAAAATAACCAGCGTGCTGCTTATCATAGTCTCCATGATAGGCTCCTTCGCCGTCTTCACGGCGGTGCAGCGCTTTTTCGCCCCGCGCGAGGAGGCCCGCTCCGCGATAGGCGACATCAGCGACATGGAGGGGAGGGAAACCTCCGCCTTCTCGAAGCTTGAAGGCAGCAAGAGTTTCTGGGACAAGCTGGATCTTTTTTTCGCCAGGCAGCTGGGCATGGAGAAGAAGCTGGAAGAGACCTTTATGCTGCTGGGCAGTCCGCACGGCACCAATCCGCTGAAGATGCTGCACCTCAAGCTTATAGCCGGCGCCGCGCTGCCGGTGATGGCCTACGCGCTCAGCCAGTCCCCGTTCTCCGTTATTTTCGCGCCGCTGGGCTTCCTGCTGCCCGACGCCGCTATTTACTCCGGCCGCATACGCCGCCGCCAGGAAGACATCATCCGCAACTTCCCCACCTTCGTCGATCTCGGGGCGCTGATGATAGAGTCGGGCCTGGATTATATGACCGCTTTCGACCGCATCGTCAAGATCGCCCCGGTCAAGACCGGACTTGAAATGGAGATAGAGAAGACCATCAACGAGGTCCAGCTGGGCTACGCCCGCCGCGACGCGCTGCGGCGCCTGTCCATGCGCACCGGCCTGCAGGAAGTGCGCTCCTTCGTGGGCCTGATCGTGCAGTCGGACGAGCTGGGCACCAGCCTGGTGGAGCTGCTGCGCAACTATTCCGCCGATATGCGCTTCCGCCGCCTTAACAAGGCCGAGAAGCTGGCCGCGCAGGCCTCCACCAAGATGCTCATCCCGCTGTTCATCTTTATTTTTCCGACGGTGTTCATACTGATGCTGGCCCCTATGATAAGCGACCTGATAACGGGAGGAATGCCGTTTTAGGAAAGGATCAAGAATTAAGAACTTGCCGCTTACCGCCTGATCCTTACCACTTACTTATGACCAATATATTTATGGCGGTTATTTTCCTGGCGGCGCTTTGCGCCCCGGCTTCCGCGCAGTCCAAGCGCGCAAAAAGCGAGGAGTCGCTTTTCCTCGACCTGCAGAAAACCGGCCTCGGGGCGCTGAACGAGCTGGATGAAAAGCGGAAATTCCTGGAGCTGGTGCGCCTGGAGAAACAGAAGCTGCAGGGCAATATGCTGGATAATATTTATGAGAACGCCTACGAGTATTACCGCAACGGCAACTACGAGGACGCCAAGGACCTGGCGCTGAAGATAATTTCCATCGACCCCAACTACCAGGACGCGCAGATGCTCCTGGAAGCCTCCAACCAGCTGCGGGGCAGCGCGAAGCCGGGCATGAGCGAAAAGCTGATGATAGAGGACCGCTTTAAGACGGCCCTTTCCTATTATACCGAGGGCCGCATCGAGGAGGCCCACGCCAAAATGCTGGAGGTCGTTAAGCTTTCCCCTAACAATATCAAAGCCAAATACTGGCTTTCCAAGATGAAGGAAGACCTGAAGGATTATTATTTCCAGAAGGGCTCGCAGGACTACCAGGTCAGGGACCTGAAAAACTCGCTGGATAATTTCTACAATGCCCTGCTGATAAGGCCCAGGGACGCCCTCACGATAGCGTGGATCACCCGCATAGAGGACGAACTGCGCCAGCAGAAGGCTAACGATCAGCTTAAGGCGGCGCTGGAGTCTTACGCCCAGGGCCGTCTTAAGGACGCCTATGAGGGCCTGCGCCGCGCGCTGGAGGTGCAGCCGGGCGATTCCAAGGCCAATAAGCTGATGGCCGAGGTCAGAGCCGAGATCGAGAACGGTTATCTGGCCGCCGGCAAGAAGCTTTACGGCACCCGCCGCTACCCCGAGGCTATCGGCGAGTGGGATAAAGCCAAACCTTATACCGCCAACATGGGCTACCTGAATAAGCTTATCTCCCGCGCCCGCGAGCAGATGAAGCTTGAGGGCGACGAAAAGAGGCACCGCGCGGAAGAGGCCGCTCGCCGCGCGAAGGCGGAGGAAGAGCAGAGCGCGAAAGAGGAGGCGGACCGCAAAGCCGCCGAGGCCGAGGCCAAGCGCAAAGGCGTCGCCGTGGAGGAAGTCGGCAAAAAGCCGCAGGGCGTAAGCGAGGAGAACCGCCTGGCCGCGCAGAGCCATTACATGGAAGGCATCAAATACTTCCAGAATTCCAACTACGACAAAGCCCGCGACGAATGGACCATCGCCCGGCAGCTCGACCCCGGCAACGCCGACGCGGCGGCCGGCCTCAAGCGCATAGAGTCGATACTTTCCGGCGGGCAGTAAGCAAAGATAAGGATCAATAACTGCTCACTACGGAGACACAGAGAGCACGGATTCGCACAGAGATAATTTTTTATTCCCGGGGAACTCCTCTCTGTGCTTCTCCGTGTTCTCCGTGTTTTCGCGGTTTTTCCGCCGCCGGGCACTCACAGCTATTAATTGTTTTGTAACAAGTTCGTAACGCGCGTTTTGTAGAATTTTAACAGCACTATCCACCTTTTGTCTGAGGGCGAATTTATGCGGCTTACCGTAAAATGGCTAATGTGGTTCGTCGGCATAGGCATCTACGTGATGTTCCTGGGCGGCATCTTTTATTACAATCTCTTCAAGTGGACCTTCGACGAGAAGCTTAAGCAGGACGTCATAGAGACCGTCAAGGTTTACGCGCCCACCCTGCGCAACGGCCTGCTCAATAATTCCAACGCCATCTCTTTCGAGGAGTACGACATCATGCAGTCGCTGGCCAAAGACGAACGCATTACCTCCCTGATCTATCTCAGCCGCCAGGGCAAGGTGCGCTGGCATAAGGAATCCCGGTTCATGGGCATGGGCTGGGACGAGCTGCAGAAGCAGGTGCCCCCGCCCACCGACGCCATCGCGCAGGCCTACCTCTCAAAGATGCCGAAGGTGCGCCAGGTGAAGGGCGAGCCTTTTTACGAGATAGCTATTCCGTTCTCGGTCCGCGGCGAGATCATCGGCATAATAGATATGATGGTGTCCAGGGCCGGCGCCGAGGTGCTTATCGGCTCCGCCATGCGCAAGTACGTGTTCGGCGCCGTCGGCGTGCTTTTTCTTCTGGGCCTGCCGCTCTATTTCTTCTTCCACCATTACGTCATCTCCCCCATGGATTCGCTGCGCGACAGCGTGGAAAGCGTTTCGCTTAAGAACTTCGACCTGCGTTTCCCGGCCCGCTCCGACGAGTTCGGGGACCTCTCCGGGGCCATTACGCGGCTGATGGGGAAGATGAAGACGGAGATAGACGGAATTTCCAACAGGGACCGCACCTACAAGGAGGCGGAGCAGCGCTGGTGGCGCTCCCTGCTGAACATCATCGTGCCCGCCAGCAACTACGTGATAGTGGTTGACGAGAACAACAGCATCCTTTACGCCAATTTCGAGCTTACCTCCGGGATGGATATCAAGAACATCCACCTGCTCGACGTGGTGGACAGCCAGCAGCAGACGCTGCTGCGCCTGGTGGGACAGGCCTTTGAGATGCCCGACCAGCCGGTCGAGGGCGAGACCGTCTTCAAGAACCAGAACCTGAACGTGAAAGTGCTGCATGTGGGGCAGACGGCGGAGACTAACCGCACGCTGATCCTGTTCTACCCTAAAGCCAGTATAAACGTGTAGAGCCCGGGATTCCGGATTTAAGATTCCGGACCCGGTCTTCTATCTTCGATTTTCAATCCCCAAATTATGTATTATATTAGCAACCGGGCCCGCCCGCTGTTATTTATTTCGGCCGTCCGGCGGGCGAAGCCCCCGGAACGGCGCCTAAGCGAGTAATGGAGGAAACATGAAACTTGAAGTGCGAAATGTCAGTGTCGGTTCGCTGGTGATCTCTTCTGTGCCGCTGGTTATTTTCTGCCTGGCGCTTCTCGGAGGCGTGGTGACTTTCATGGTGGTCCCCAATATGCAGCTGGCCTCCATGAGTTTTATGCAGAAGGTGCTCAGCGTGGGGCTTTACTCCCTGCTTTACGTCGTGATAAGCACGGCGGTGCTGGTATTCGCCGCCTTCGCGTACAACATCCTCACCGGCGTGCTGGGGCTGCGCGGCGTTACTTTCGATATAGAAGAAATACATCACGATTAAAAGGAACAGGGACAGGCAAAGCGGCCTCACTCTCTTGCTTTGCCTTCGCCTCCGCCTGTTCCCTTAGGAGAACCTGTGAAAATAAATATCATTTTTGCCTCAAAGGACCTCTCTCGGGCCTCCCTGATACTTGAGATGCTGGCGCGGCAGGGCTACGCGGTGGCTACGGCCCACCGCGCGCGCGAAGTAATGGGGATGCTGGCCGAGAAATCCTTTGACATGGTGATGATAGGCCAGAACCTGGCCGACGAGGAAGGGCTGACTTTCCTGCGCAACCTCAGGGCCAAGAATAAGAATATCCCGGTCATAGCCATGCTGGAATCGCCGGATACCTACCTGGACCACATGCCGTCCGGCCTCAGCATGGAGACCCTGCTGCCGCACGGGCCTTCCGGCAGGGAGACTCCCAAGATCTCCTATAAGCTGGCTTTTTTCCAGCTGGGCGCGGACGAGTGCCTGGCTTACAGCCAGGACCTGCACGAGAGCGTAGCCCGCGTGCGGGCCGTCGTGCGCCGCACGGTGAGCGTCCAGGCCGACGAGGTGCTTAAGATGAGCGAAGTGGAGCTGAACATGTCCAGCTACACGGTGAAGATAAACGGCAAGGAAATAAAGGTGACGGCCAAGGAGTTCGACCTGCTCTACGTGTTCCTGAGCTCCCCCAACCGCGTGCTGTCGAGGCCCTACCTGATAGAGCGCGTCTGGGGCTACAATTATTTCGGTTCCCCGCGCACGGTGGACGTGCACGTGCGCCGGCTGCGCTCCAAAATGGGCAAGGCCTCGCGCTACGTGCACACGGTGCCCTGCGTGGGCTACAAGCTGGTTCCAAGTAAGTGATAAGAATTAAGGGTTAAGTAAAGAATCTCTGCTTATCACTTAATCCTTACAGCTTAATCCTGTTATTTGATGGAGGTTTTAATAATGGCTGCACAGAAAATTCTTATAATCGACGACGACGCGCACCTGCGGGAGAGCCTGGCCGAGGTGCTGGGCCTGGAGGGCTTTACCTGCTTCGAGGCCGGCAACGCCAAGGCCGGCATAGACTCCGCCAAAAAGAACGTTCCCGAAGTCGTAATAATGGACATACAGCTGCCCGACTCCTCCGGCTTCCAGATCTGCCAGGAGCTGCGCAAGTTCTCGAAAGACTTCATCCTGATAATGATGACGGGCCGCTTCCTCTCCGCGGAGGAGAAAACGCAGGGCTTCGCCCTGGGCGCCGACGAATATATGACGAAGCCGTTCGATATCCCGGAGCTGTCCATCCGCATACGCCAACTGCTCAGCAGGAAGGGGAGATAATGAAAAGAATCGCTCTGCTATTGATCGCGGTCTGGCTGGCCTGCCCTGCTTTCGCGCAGCAGCCCCCCGCGGCGGCCAAGCCCGCCGGCGGCCGCATGGAGCTTTATCTTGAAGCCATGGACGGCCAGGGCTGGCAGTGGTTCTTCCTGGCGGACACCGTGAGGCGCCGCCTGGACGCGGCCGAGCTCGGCGTGTACCCGCTGGTGACCAGGAACGCCGACGGAACTTTTTCCGCCCGCCGCGGAGAGACGGAGCTGGCCGAGGCCTCCCGCCTTGCGGTGCTTGTAAAATCCTACCAGGGAAAGCTGATCAGCTATCTTAACGCGCGCTCGCTTACCCCGTCGGCCGACGGCTGGCGCGACGCCGCGCTTTTTGCCGGGATAAATCCGGACGAGCTGGAAAAACGCGCGGCTTCCGAGGGTGTTGCGGCCCTTGCCGACGCGTATAAAAGATCCTCCGCGGCCGGCGTGACTGAAACCGCTCTTTTTCTGGGCGGGAAGCGCTACGAAGGCTCGCAGCGCCTTATGCCGCTTTACGAGGCGGTTAACGCCTCTTTGCCCGCGTCGCGCCGCGTCGCGCTGCCGGCGGGCTACACGCCCAAGCCCAAGCCTCCGCCCCCGGGCTTCTGGGTCGTCACCAGCTCCGGCATAGCCAGGAACGACGCGCTGGTAGGCGTATTTGACAGATATTTCGAGGGCATAAAGCCGGCCATGCTCGATTACGATTCCGCCGAGCGCGCGGCCAGATTCCCCGCCCTTGAATTTGTTCCCTCCTACATCCTGGCGGCCACGCTTGAGGCTAAAAGCCGCCTCGACAGCGAGATAAAGGCGGGGATCTTCAAGGAGAACGGAGGCTACCTGGTTTACGAGGACAGGCAGCGCAGCGGCCTTTACGCCGGCCGGCCGGAAAAGAAGAATACCCTGGAGATCTTCGTGATGAGCCAGTGCCCTTTCGGCGTGCTGGCGGAGAACGCGGTCCTGGGGGCGGCAAAGAACAAGCTGCTGCCGGAAGGCCTTAAAGTGGAAATACACTATATCGGCGAAGCCGTGAAGGATGATAAAGGCGCCTGGGGTTTCTCAAGCCTGCACGGGCAGGCGGAGTGGGAAGAGAACGCCCGGCAGATCTTTATGGCCGAAAAATTCCCCGACAAGTTCGACGCTTACCTGCTTGAGCGCAATAAGGAGATAACCTCTCCGGACTGGCAGAAGGCCGCTAAGACCGCCGGCATCGACGCCGCCGCGGTGACTTCCGGCTTCGAGGAAGCCAAGAACCTCCTGGCCGCCAACTTCGCGGCTACGGGCGCGCTCGGGATAACCACCTCTCCGACGTTCATGGTGAACGGAAAGCAATTCATGGTGGGGCTCGGGGAGCTGACCAAGGTCCCCGGCTTTGAGAAGATCCCGGCGCCGGGCCAGCCCGCGGCCGGCTGCGCTAAATAAGTTCATATTAAAAGACTCAAGAGCGGGAAAACCACGGAGACACGGAGAACACAGGGAAACGCGGAGGAAAAATTCCGTGTTCTCCGTGTCTCTGTGGTGAGCGGGTGCGGTTTCTTTCCGGCCGCAATAATTCTGTAACAGGCTTTTGGGATAATATACTTATCCTGTTAGTTTAAGGCCGGGTTTATTATATGACAGAAGTCCCAAGGAAGCGCGGAAGGCTGTTCTACAAATTCCTCCTCATCTTCCTCATAGTTTCGCTCGTGCCCCTCGGCATCGTCGGCTATTACCTTGTAAACCTGAGCAAGATTACCCTTAACCGCGCTATCTCGCGCGATCAGGAGTCTTTGGCCGTCGGCTTCGCCGATACCGTCTCGAGCTATATAATAAATTTCCGCAACGTCCTGTACGACGCGGCCCACCTGGAAGACTTCGCCTCCATGAACACGGGCAAACAGCAGGGGCTGGTCGACCATATAATGCAGCTGCACCCGGCGTTCCTGGAGATCTCGGTGATAGACGCCGCCGGCCAGGAGACGGTGCGGCTGGGGCGCTTCGAGCGGGAAAGCAAGATGAGGGACCTGTCAGGAGACGCGCTGTTCACCAAGGTCATGCGCGCCGGCGAAGTGGTGGGCGGGCTTGAAAGATACAGAGGCTCCTACCCCGCCATCACCATGGGGGTGCAGATAATAAACCCCGTGACCAACCAGCCGGCGGGAGCGGTGCTCGCCAAGATGAGCCTTACCGCCATTTCCAGCCTGCTGAAGACCGGTTTCCCGGAGACTACCCACACGCAGGCGGCCGTGATAGATTCCAGCGGTTTTTTGATAGCGCATTCCAATTCCAAAGAGATTTACAAGCCCAACGCGAAGCTCCCCGACGACGTCCTGAACATACTGCTGAGGAACGACGCCAAGACCGGCGGCGGGGAGATCATCCTTGAATCCACCGGAGAGAAGGTGCTCGGGGCCTTCGCCGAGGTTTCGGACCTGGGCTGGGTGGTTTATATCCAGCGCTCGGTGTCCGTGGCCTACTCGGCCTCCGACGACATGCTCAAGCGCACCTGGCGCATGATGCTGATCGTAACCGTTTTCGTGCTGTTCCTGGGCTACGCGGTCTCGCTGGTCATCACGCAGCCCATCTCGGCCCTGCGAGAGGCCGCGATAAAGCTGGGCGAGGGGGACTTCGACTACCTGCCCGACCTCAGCATGCCCAACGACGAGATCGGGGAGCTGGCGCACACGTTCATGCAGATGAGCGAGTCGCTGAAGGTCAAGACGGCCGAGATCATGTCGGCCAAGGACGAGCTTGAGCGCCTGAACCGCAGCCTGGAGAACCGGGTCGAGGCCCGCACCCGCGAACTTAAATCCGCGCAGGACGAGCTGATCAAGAAAGAGCGCCTGGCCGCGATAGGGCAGATGGCTTCCGTCGTGGGACACGAGATCCGCAACCCGCTCGCCGTCATAAACAACTCCATCTATTTCATAAAGACCAAGGTCAACGCCGCCGCGGCGACCAACCCGCTGGACGCGAAGGTGACCAAGCACATCGCCATCATCGAATCGGAGATCCGCCAGGCGAACGGCATCATCGACGAGATCCTGGGCTTCGCCCGCACCAGGGAGCTGAACCCCAAGCTGGTGCACCTGAATTCCTATCTCGAAGACCTTACGATGTCCTTCCCGGTGCCGCCGCACATCGAGCTCATAAAGAACTTCGCGCCGGAAAATCCGACGGTGAATATCGACGCCGACGAAATGACGCAGGCGCTCCGGAACCTGATAAAGAACGGCATAGAAGTGATGCCGGAGCGCGGCAAGGTGTTCGTGCGCAGCGAGATGGTGGACCCCGGCACGGTGCGCATCGACGTGGAGGATACCGGGCAGGGCATACCGAAGGAAACGCTGGAGAAGATCTTCGCCCCGTTCTTTACCACAAAGGCGCGCGGTACGGGCCTCGGGCTCGCCGTGGTGAAGAAGGTGGCCGACCGCCACAAGGGCCGCGTTGAGGCGGCCAGCGTGGTGGGCCAGGGCACCTGCTTCAAATTTTTCATCCCGGTAGTGCAGAACCCGCCGCCCGCGGCGCCGGGCAGATAGCGGAGGAAGGCGGCGGCAGGCTGCCTTCGCCAAGTTCCTTGTATTTCCGCTTATAAATAAGTATAAATATTAAGAGCGTGCGCCTTAAGCGGACGCCCGCATACTATGGAAAGTAAAATTTTAGTTGTTGACGACGACGCCCATCTGCGCGAGACCCTGCGCGACCTTCTTGAGATGGAGGGGTATAAGGTTTTCGAGGCCGGCTCCGGCGCCGAGGCCATGAAGATGGTGGTCTCGGATTTCTTCCATGTCATCCTGATGGACTTCAATCTGACCGACAAGACCGGCATCGAGGTCATCAAGGACATCCGCAAGCTCAACACCGACAGCCAGATCCTGATGATGACCGCCCACGCGTCGCTGGACACCGCGGTGAGGGCCATCCAGGAATCGGTCTACGACTTCCTCATTAAGCCCGTAGATTTCAACTACCTGCGCCGCTCCATCAAGAAGGCCGAGGAGAAGCTTTACCTCGAGCAGGAAAACAAGCGCCTTATAGACATGCTGAAGCACAACAACGAGGAGCTGGACCGCCTCAACGGCATGAAATCCAAGTTCATGTCCATGGCCTCGCACGATCTTTCCAATTCCCTGATGACGCTGCAGATAAGCTTCGAGATGCTGGCCGCCACGCTCAGCCCCAACCCCGACCAGAAGAAGAAGATGGACTTCATCAACACCAGCATCACTCAGATCTCCCGCCTGATAGGGGATCTGGTGGACTGGGCTTCCATAGAGCAGGGCAAGCTGCGCATGGAGAAGAACTATTTCGAGATGGACAAGATGGTGCTGGAGATGATAGTGGGCCCCAAGGCCCGCGCCCAGCAGAAGAATATCGATGTGACCGCGGAGGTCTCCCCCGGCCTCAAGATGGTCTGCGCCGACAAGCGCCGCATCGGCCAGGTCCTGCTCAACCTGCTGGAGAACGGCATCCGCCACACCCAGCGCGGCGGCAAGATAACGGTTTACGTGAGCCCGCTGGAAGATTCGGTCTGCGTGTCGGTCAAGGACACCGGAGAGGGCATAGACCCCGAGGTGCTCCCGAAGCTTTTTCAGAGTTTCTACCAGCCGGCCGGCGGCAAGTCGCCGCACGGGCGCCTGGGACTGGGCCTCTCTATCTCGAAGGAGATAGTGCAGAGCCATGACGGGAAGATACTGGTGGAGAGCGAGGGCGTGGGCAAGGGCTCGGCTTTCAAGTTCACCATCCCCTTCGCCAAGGAGCCGCCCCCCGCGGACGCGCTGAAGGGGACGGTGTAGGTAAAGGTGAAGGTGGAGATGCCGGGACGGGAACCGCAGATTCCTAACGCTGCCTTTACCTGTGCCTCAACCTTAACTGCAGTTACAAGGAGCATAACTATGGCGGTTTCTAAAAAAAATGTGACAGTGCTGATAGCCGACGACCAGACCCTTTTCAGGGAGGGCATCAAAGACCTGCTTGAGGACGAAAAAGGCATAACCGTCGTAGGCGAGGCCTCGAACGGCCCTGAAGTGGTCGCCATGGCCAAGAAGCTTAAGCCGGACGTCATCCTCATGGACATCAAGCTGCCGCAGATGGACGGCGTAGCCGCCACCCGCATCATACGCAAAGAATGTCCCCAGACCAATGTGCTCATCCTTTCCGGCTACGAAGACGAAGCCCATGTGACCGAGGCCATACAGGCCGGCGCCAACGGCTACCTCTCCAAAATGCTCCCGGCTTCCGAGCTGGTGCACGCGCTGAGGACTTTCAACAGCGAGGGCGTGATGATACCCCAGCCCATAATGGGCAAGCTGATCCAGGGCCTCCGCCAGATGGGGACCCCCGGCTACGACAGCGCCCCGGACGCGCTGACCGCCACGGAGATAAAGGTGATGGCCCTGCTGGGCAAGGGCAAGAGCAACAAGGAGATCGCCGCTGAACTGGGCTGCAGCGTTAAGACGATCAAGAACCACCTTAACAGCATCTTCCAGAAGCTGGGAGTGAACAACCGCACCGAGGCCGTGGTGAGGGCGATAGAGAAGGGCCTTATCTCGCCGGAAGACGGCAGGTAAGACCCGCCTTCCAGCAAAAGCGGCCGGTCCTGCGAAGGCCGGCCGTTTTTTGTTGCGTTAACCTGAATCCTGCAGTTGGAAGCGGTTTCCATAGACAAGTCAGGCTGACAGAATTATTCCTGCAGGATTCCCCGCGAAGCGGGCGGAGGGCCCAGCGCTATGCGCGCCCGGCCCGACGAGGTGTATGCCTCCCGAAGGGCGCCCGCTATGCGGGCGGAAAGTTGCAACTGCAACTTTCAGGTTAATAATAAGGCAACACAGTTCTGTTATACTATAAGCGGATCTTTGCGGATTTATTTGTTCCATGAGCGGGCTGCCGGGGCGGGCCGGAACGCAAAACGCGGTCGGCCACCCCGTGGCCTCCCTCATCTTTCGCCCTCGGCGCTTACGCAAGCCTCGGGCTCAAGAAGGTTTTGCTAACCCGGTCCGCCCCGTCAGCCTCCCAAGGCTTGAATCCGGGTGTTTTTGGTGGTATAACATTAGGTCGAGAGAGCGGCGCCTTTTATGGCGGAGGTTGATGGATAAAACGGCTGGTTTGGAAAGGTTGAAAGCATGCCTGCGGCGGGCTTACCGCCGGGGCGAGATTGCTTTCTATTCGCTGCCCTGCCCGCGGGCGCCTTCGCCGGCGCGCCGGAGCGGGCAGACCACGGTGGAGTACCTGCTTATGCTGGCCGTGGTGGCCGGCATGGCCTCTATGATGGCCGTGCTGTTCCACCGTCGGATCCTGGGCGGGATTTTCACGCTGGTGGGCATGATAATAGGCGCGGGAAAGCCGACATAGGGGCGGGAAGCGGCCGGCGTGGCGGATGAGCGGAACTTATGAAAAAGATGAAGGGAGAAAAGTCAGCGGGGGTATGGCGGCCCGCCGCGCGGGCCGGGCAGATACTTATTCCCTCGCTGCTGATAATCCCGTCGCTGCTGCTTTTTGTATACCTGCTTTTTGAGACCACCAAGGTCTCGCGCGAAAAAATACGCCAGCAGTTCGCGGTCGACTCGGCCGCCTTCATACAGATGGGCGATTATACCAACCTCCTGAACCGCACGGCCTATGTCAACGGGGCCTTTCCCTACAGGATCTTCAAGGAAGCCTACGAGTGCCCGCCGGAAAGGCCGCTGCAGATGGCTTCGGGCTCCGGAGAGATCTGCCCTTACGACATGCTTTACGCGGCCGGGGCCTTTCCCAAGTCCAAGGACGACGTGAAAGGGTCCCAGCCTTCTTCCCTGGACGACAAGAAAAAATGGGAAATAGCGTTCGACGAGACCGCCAGGCCGGAGTTCGTCACTAATCCTACCTCCAAGCAGGACAAGGCGGTGTACGAGCTTATTACGCAGGACCAGGGCGTCAAGATCATGCTGGAATGGGGCACCGCAATAGGCTATTACAAGTTTTATTCGCAGGTTTACAGTCTGCTGGGCTCGGTGGAGGAATCTCAGTGGACGGTTTTTGACCGCCTCACCGAAAGCTTCAACTTCTTCCGCAAATCCTACTACCTTAACGCCAATACCCCCGACTGCGTGAGCAACCCGCAGGGCTGCGGGAACGACGGGGTTTTCAGCAGCGGCGGCTTTAACGCCAACAAGCTGGTTAAAGGCCATAATTTTTTCATGCATTACGCGCTGAAAATAATGTTTTACGCCAAAGTTTTCACCGGCGGCACCCTGCCCCCGTATTATCTGGGCAAAACCAACCCGCCCATGGACATGACCAGCATGGCCCCGGACGGCCTCTTCCAGCTGGCGACCATCACCAGCGATAAACTTAAAAAATTCGGCGACGGGCTCGACGTCTACCAGGGCTGGGACTCCCCGTCTAACTACTTTAACGTCGACTTTAATGTCATCGGCAAATGCACGGAAACGGGCAGGCCCTGCGTGCACGCGCTGATCACTTCGCAATGTCCGCAGCTGACCTCGGACGGCAACAACTGCGTGTGGCCGAACCCGACGCCGAAATATCAGACCAGGCTGTATCCGTAGACGCGCTATGAGAACGATCGTAAAAACCATATCGGGACGCCTGGACCGCGCGGCCTTCTGTCTTAAGGGCGGGCGGCCGGGCCAGGCCATGACCGAGGTGGTGCTGCTCTTCCCGCTGTTCCTCCTCATAGTCTTTATCACCGCTAAAATTTTCGCCCTGCTGGTGCTGGTGCAGAAGCTCGAGATAGCCTCCTATTACGCCGCCCGCCGCTGGCAGCTGGAGTCTCATCTTAACGTCGACCAGGCCAGCTGGGACGAGACCACGCTCAAAAAGGACATCGAAAAGAACGTGCGGGGCTATATAGGTTTTGATACGCCCGCCGTCAGCAAATTCCTCAACCTGAAGGACCTTAAGCTGGAAGTTGTCCGGACGCAGGTCTGGAACGTCATAACCATAACCGTAATTACGAACCCGGCCGGGGTGAAGATGCTGTGCAAATATCCCAAGCAGGCGGTCTGCTCTTACCCCTACGGCGCCGCCTGCATGAACGGCCATGACTATCTTTGCCAGGGCGGCAAGCAGATGGAAGTTATCAAGTACGTGCCCAACCGCGATCGCCCCATCCAATTCGTGCTCCCGGGGCTCAAGTGACGGCGTGCTTGGCCGCGCCGCGGGGGCCGGAACGCAAAACGCGCTCGGCCACACCGTGCGGACCGGAACTCCGGGGGCATGGGCCCGCCGGGCGCGCTATCGGCCACACCGTGGCCGCGCTCATCCCTCGGCCTCCGCTCTTACGTAAGCTCCGGCCTGCGGGAAGGCCCGCCGAACCCATGCCCCCGGCGTTCCGGAGGATGGATTGAATAAAAGGAAAACCATGCTTTGGTTCAAGATAAAACACTTTTTTCAGCGGCACTGGCTGGTGCTTGCGATAGTGGCCGTCACCGTTATCGCGGTTATCTTTCCCATCTGGTACCTGGCCGGCGTGGAGGAGAACACCCGCCGCTATATAATCAGCATGAACGTGGCCAGCATGCCCTGGATGGTGCTGAATACCGTGATCTTCGTGGGCTTCCTGTACCTGATGCAGTCGGGGGGCCTAAGCGCGCTGAAGAAGACCCGGATCGACGCCGCGGTGGTCAATATCAAATTCTCCGACGTGATAGGCCTGGGCGAAGCCAAGCGCGAGGCCTGGGAAGTGGTGCAGCTGATAAAAGACCGCACCCGCGTGAAGGCGATAGGCGGCAAGATATTAAAAGGCGTCCTGCTTGTCGGGCCCCCGGGCTGCGGCAAGACGCTGCTGGCGAAGGCCGTGGCCACGGAGGCCGGCGTTCCGTTCATCTCTATCTCCGGCTCCGAATTCGTAGAGGTCTTTGTGGGCGTCGGGGCCAGCCGCGTGCGCAAGCTTTTCAAGCAGGCCAAGGAATACGCGCAGGCCCACGGCTCCTGCATAATCTTCATAGACGAGATCGAGGTCATCGGCCGCAAGCGCGTGCTTTACGACGCTTTCGGCGGCGGCTCCGAGACCAACAGCACCCAGAACCAGCTGCTGGTGGAGATGGACGGCCTGGAATCGGAATCCAATGTCGTGGTATTCGCCGCCACCAACGCCCTGGAGGATATCCTGGACGACGCGCTGCTCCGCCCCGGGCGGTTCGACCGCAAAATTTTCGTCGGGCGCCCGAACCTCGAGGAGCGCGAGGCGCTGTTCGGCTACTATCTCGGGAAGGTGAAGTATTCCCCGGAAATAGAGGTGCCGCGCCTGGCCCGCAAGGCGGTGCACAAGACGCCGGCGGAAATTGAAAATATAGTGAAGGAATCCGCGCTTATAGCCGCCCGCAGCTCGCGGGACATGATCACTTATAAGGATTTCAGCGAGGCCATAGAGCGCGTGGAATTGGGCGTAGCCCACCGCCTCAGCCTGAACCCGCGCGAGAAGGAAATGACAGCCTTCCACGAGGCCGGCCATCTGCTGGCGCTTTACCTGACGCATCCGACCAACGACGTGTTCAAGGTTTCCATCCTTAACCGCGGCGGCGCGCTGGGAGTGGTCCATTCCGTGCCGTCCGAGGAGATTTACGCCTCCGACTCCAATACCCTGCTGGCGCATATACGAACCGCGCTGGGCGGCTACGCGGCCGAAAAAATAAAGTACGGCGTGACCACCGAGGGGGTCCGCTCCGACTTCGCCAAAGCCACCTCGCTGGCGCATGATATGGTGTGGCGGCTTGGCATGGGGAAGGCCGGCTATATAGGGGATTTTACGGTCATTCCGGAACATGAGCGCTCGGGCGATATCAGCAACGCGCTGAACCGGGAGGCTCAGGACATTATAAAAGAACAGTACGCGCTGGTGGACGCCCTGCTGAAGGAGAACTGGCCGGTGGTGGAGCGGTTCGTGCAGGAACTCCTCGCCCGGGAGGAGCTGGATTATGACGAAATCGCCCTGGTTTTCAACGAATACGGCAAGCCTCCCCGGCCCTTAAAGAAAGGGTGAACGCGGTAGTCTGAGCAGTTGTGAATTGCCTTCAATTCCCGGCCTGGGCCTTGAAATTCCCGGTTTTCTCTGCTATAACATTCAGGTAAATATAAAAGGTCTTGGCGATGGTTTTTTTGCCAGTCTCCAGACCTTCGTATTCTTTTATTGGAAAGTTGCTGGAGGGAATATGGCTCCCGAAGAAGAACAAGAGGAAATCGAGCAGGCCCCTGCTGAGCAGGCTTCCGGCGGCCAGGAGCCTCCGGAACAGGCGACTCCCGCAGAGAAAAGATCTAAGAATTACTGGTGGTTTTCCCTGGGGCTTATACTTCTTTTGCTGTCCGGCGGCGGCTATTACGCGCTGACCGGTATGCGCCAGGCCGCCCATAAGCTGGCCGGCGGTCCGGATTATGACCAGCTCTCGGCCAACAGCTCTATTTACGACGGAGGAGCGGGCGCCGTTAAAAACGGTAACTATTTCCCGCTGGACGAAGAGACCGCGGGCCGGGCGGCGGGCGGCGCCAGGACCGACAGGATAAACTCCTCCCTGATCCGCACCCGGGAGGAGCTGGTCGCGGACGCCTCCGCGGCGCGGGCGACACCGGCTGTTGCGGTTAAGGCGGAGGAAGAATCTCCTTCAGCGGAGCCTTCCGGTTCCGCCCGGAGCGGGCAGGCGGCCATGGCCGAGAGGCTGCAGCCCAGGGCCGCGCTGTCGGGCGGCGCTATGGGCCAGAAGGGCGGGAAAGGCTCAGCCTTGTCCGCAGCCGGAGCGGCGGGGGACTTCCAGGGCAACGGTACCGCCGTCGGCAAGGCTGCGGAACAGCGCGAGACAAAGGCCGGCACCCCCAAAAAGGCCGGGCGCGGTTCCGTGATGGAATCCCTTAAAGGCGCCTTCAGGGCCTCTTTTTACGGCGCGCGCCTCTCCTCGCAGGACTCGGCCAAGAGCTGGATAGCAAGGTCGTTCGACGGCTCGCCCGAAGCCACCACCGCCATTGAATACGACGAGAAGATGCGCGCCAAGCTGGATAAGGTAAACCCCGGCGCCATCCCCAATTTCCTGCGCGAGCAGGACGTGAGCGCCGCCGAAGCCAAAAGACTGACGGCTTCCGACGTGTCCAAGCCCTCCATGGATAAAGAGGCCACCAAGGAAGCGCTGGCCGAGGATAAGGATTATCAGAAAAAAAAGCTGACCAAGGATTTTGCCGGCAGCATGCTCAACGGTCTGTTCGCGGGCGTCTCCGGGGCCGGGGCGCCTGACGGCGGCGACGGCGGGGCCGGCGTCTTCTCCGATCCGGAGGACGAGCGCTCTCTCATCGAAGAGGAGCTGCAGGACTGGGTGGACACCAACGGCTTCGGCGGGGAGTGCGGCTGCTCGGCCGACGCGCCCTGCTGCTGCATGCCTAACAGCGGCGATGGCGCCGGAGTCAGCGACGGCGGCGGGATGATCGGCGACTTTTCCGATTACGGCGGCGGAGATCTTGCCTTTGCCTGAGGCGGGGAGCCGGGCGGCCCGGCAGCCGGAGGCGGTCCGCGGATTTTCAAGGGAGAAATGAATAAAACTAAAATTTTTACGGCGGTGTTCGTGGTGCTGGCGGCCTGCGCTTACAAGCTTCCCGAGGCGCAGGTCCTTAAAATATTCGAGCGGCATAGTTTTAAGGAGCATGACCCGGAAAAATTGAAAGCTTTGCTGAGGGGCAGCGGCCTGGCCGGCCTTAAACTGGAAGATAAATACGTCGAGCTGCTGCGGGCAAAGCGGCAGGCTAAAATTTCGACCGAAAAGCCCGGGCTCTCGGCCGGAATACTGGTGGGCGCCAAGGGCGGGAAATACTTCCTGCTGAGGGTTTTTAAAGGTTCCCCGGCCGAGGCGGCCGGGCTTAAAGACGGGGACAAACTGTTGGCTGTAAATTCAGCCGCCCCCGGCACCGAAGATTTTTTTAAAGCGCTCGCCGGGAGGCCGGAGTTTAAGCTCAAAGTCGCCCGCCGCTCCAAAGGTGCGGTCTCGGAGCTGGAGGCCGAAGTTAAAGGCGCGGAATTCCGCCTGCCGCTTGTTTTCGGCCTGTACGAGCCGGAAACCCGCGCCGCTTTCGTGCGGATAGGGTTGTTTTTTGAAAATTCCGCTTCTATAGCGGAGGCGGGCTTAGCCGGGCTGCAAAAATATGGCGCTAAAAGCGTTATCCTGGACCTGCGGGACAATAAGGGCGGCAGTCCCCTTGAGGCGGCCGCGCTGCTGAAGCTGTTTGCCGTAAAGCCGGGGCCGGTCCTGGCTATAACTTCAAGACACAAAGGGTATACCCAGGTTTTTGAAGCCGCAGTCAGGGGGCGGTTCGCCGGCATGCGGCTTGTGGTGCTTGTGGACCCGGCCACTTCAATGGCCGGAGAGGTTTTTGCGGCTTCGCTTAAGGAAATAGCCGGCGCCGCGGTTATCGGCGGTAAAACCGCCGGCAGTGTTTCCGTACAAAAAACTTTCAGCCTTGACGGCGGGCGCGGCTTGCGGCTTACCGTGGCGCGGCTCGCTCCTCCTTCGGAGCGCGATCTGGAGGGAGCCGGGCTCGCTCCCGACGAGCCCGTTGAAGCCGCCGGTAAAGCCGCCTGGTCGGACGCTCCGGCCGACGCGCTGCTGAAGGACCCGGTATACCTGCGGGCGCTGGAACTTCTGGCGAAGCCGCTTTGACGGCGGCGGAAGGCTGTAAAAGATAAAGCAGGGAGCTGCTCTCCCGCTTCTTGTACTGTGATTCGCAGGTTGACCTGTCAAGACCTAGGTGGGCCTTGACAATGAAATTTTATCTGCTATAATATATTGCGGCGCGGTGTAGCGTTGTGCAGTGCAGCGTGGTGCGGTGCGGTTTGGTTATAGCTCGGTGCCTCGCCCATCTGGCTTGGTAGTGTGCAGGTGCGGAGTAGTTGTGGCGGAGTTGCGGTGCGGTCGCGGTCGCAGACAGACGCAGTGCAGTGTGAGGCGCGGTGTGTGTCCCAGATGGGCGAGGCGTTTTCGTGGCAGTATCCGATAATAGCAAAGCCGGCTAAAGCCGGCGGCGCAAAGCTGTGACCCGCTAAATACGCGGGGGTCAGGCTGCCGAAGAGAAATAAAGTCGGTAGTTGTCAGCACCAGGCAGTTAGTTGGCAGGCAGCCAATGTCCGGTAACTGGCAATAGACGACCAACGACCTGGATTTAAGGCCGTTTCTGCTGTCTTCGGGGTATTAGCCCAGCACCGGGCTAAGGCGAAGAAAGCAGAGACGGCCTTTTTATATAGGGCTGGCGGGGTAGAGCCCGGAGCTGCCGGTATCAGGAGGGAAAATGTTCTGCGCGGAAACCGACATATACAGTTATAAGCTGCGGGGCCGGACCTGCTCCCTCCGCTGTTTAGGCCGGTTCGCGCAAAAAGAGAGGAGCGCACAAATACATAATATTCCAGAAACAATACTTTTATATTATAATTATATAGTATCTGTGTCTTGCCGCAGCAAAGAACTGCCGCGGCAGGCTCCGCGATTTTCGCCTTTTTACGGGAAACGCGCGGAGCAAGGCCCGGTCGTTTTTTGTTTGCCTATGATCAAGCTCTGTTTAATCGCTTTATTATTGCCGGGCGCCGGCGCTTTTGCCGCTCCAAAAAAACAGCTGACGTCCGCCCCTGTAAAAGTTACCACAAAGACCGACGACGCCCTGCTGCGGGAGCATCGCGCGCGCCTTTCCGAAATTTCCGGAATAAAAAAAATGTCCGGCCCGGGCGGGGTCGCCGCGCTGAAGCCGCTGCTTTCGGACAGGAACCCGCTCGTAAGGGGTGAAGCCGCTGAAGCCATGGGGAAAACAAAAGACCCGGCCGCTTTTGCCGAGCTTTCAGCCGATGTGAAAAGCGCGGACAGCAACATTCGCTGGGGAGCAGTAAAGGGGCTGGGAGACTTCGGCGACCAAAAAGCCGTGCCGCTGCTGATCTCAGCTCTGGGCCATCCGGAGCGCAATACCCGCTGGAAAGCCGCGCAGGCTTTGGGTGAACTGAAAGACGCCCGGGCCGTAGACGCGCTGACAGCGGCCGCCCGCTCGGACAAAGACAAGCATGTCAGGCTGGCCGCAATAGAGGCCATGTTGAACATCGGCGGCGCTAAGGCCGCGGCAGCCGCGGAGGGACTTAGGAACGACCCCGACCCTGAAATTAAGGCCTGGGCCGCGGCCGCGGCGGAAAAGCTGAAGCTGAAATAGGCGGCCGCGGATTTAAATCGGCGGTATATTCACTTTGCGTACAGCTGTGCTCGGGAACGGGAACGACAACAAGAGGGCATCTTAAGGCACCGTTTACATTTCGCGCTATGACACTTGGAAAAGGACGAACGGCAGGGAGACTAAGCGGACTTAAATCCGCTTTGGCCGGTATTTGTCCGGGTCTTAAGAAATTAGGCGGCTTCCCCTTGCCGCCGGCGAGAGTTCTGGCGGCGGTATTCCTGACGCTGGCCGGGGTTCTCTGCTTTTTCCGCAGCGCGGGCGCGTTCGAGATTTCAGTTAATTCTGCCGGCAGGACGAGATTCTCCAACACCAGAAAAGTGCTTTATCAGCCCAACCTGGACCGGTATTGGTTTTTTTACACCAACGATTCGGGCCGGTTCGTTTATAGATCTTTCAAGGCCGACGTTTTTACCGCCGAAACGGAAGTCTTCAGCAGCGTCGCCGGCGCCAGCGGCTACGGCAGCATCTGGCACGACGCGAAGAACAGCCAGGTTTACGTTGTTGCCCCTTCGACCGGAGCCGCCGGCGGAATATTTCTTCAGCGGGGCACTTTGAGCTCCGGCGGCACTATAGCCTTCGGCCCTGTCACTACGCAGTTGAACCCCGTGATCAACATAAACGGCGCCGCGGGTAAAACAACCCCCAATATGGCCGGCGGCATAGTTAAGCTCGATTACGCTTCCGTTCCCCACCTGGCCGCCGTAGTGGGAGGAAAACAGTCGGGCTCCGAGAATTACGGGTTTATCGGCTCCAGTAATGTTCTGCCCAGCAACGTTAATGACCTTAATATCGGGTCGGCGCAGGCTATCGCCTGGGGCGACAATCAGACCGATTCCCCGGCGCCGGATAATACTTTTGCCGGAATAGTGCCGGTGGGAAGCGCGGGTAATTTTCTTGTTTCCGTAAGGGACGGCTTCACCGGCGGCGCGCCGAATTCCCCTTACCTCGAGCTTAGAAGATTCGGCGGCGCCGCCCCGGCCGAAGGCGTTCATGAATCCACTATGGCCGTGGGCAATACGAACGACACCCCCGCGGGCTACGGTTTCTCGATGGTCAATGAGCCCGGCACCGAGTATGTCCATATCGCTTATGTGGGTTCCGACGGCAACCTGTATTATTCAAGCCGCACGGCGGCGGGGCTGTATTCGACTCCCTTCCTGCTGGACAATTCCGGCACCGCCGTTACCGCTCCTCTGACGAATCCGTCCATCGGTTATTCGAAGCGGAGCGACGGGACTGGTGCGATATTCATAGTCTGGACCTCGGCGGCCGGTGTGCTGCGCATGGTCACGGCCCCCGCCGGAGCGGGAACCGGCGCCCCCACCAGCCCGCAGACCCTCTCGGACGCGAATGGTAAATGGATCTATAAATCCAGCTGGAAAACCGGGGATTACGCCATCGTACAGTCCACCGAGGCCTCCCCGCGCCCCCTGGCGGTGATATATGAGAACAGCGGCGGCGTTAAATTCGATTATATCGCGACCTCCACTTACCCCGCGCCGTCGTTTGCGGCCTGCGGCGTAACCCGCGTCAGTTCCTCTCCCGTCACCGCGCCGTATACGACCTATAAATACGACATACTGATCTCGTCGCAGAACGGCGCCAGCTGCGGCTTCAGGTATATAAACGAGCTGCAGTCCGGCGCCTCGGCGTACTTCCTGAACTCCGACGGCACGGTGGCGGCGGATATAAAAGTGAGTTCGGTCACCTGCAAGGCGGAAAATGCCTTCCGGGTTTGCGTCGGCACTCTCGCTATCAGCGTCGACCTCCAATCTCCGTATAGTTTCAACGGCAGGCCTTACGATCTTGTCGTCCTGAACGCGGATAAGAGGGAAACCAGGCTGGCGGGGGCCATCACCTTCGACAAGGAAGCGCCCGTCGTGGCCATTTCCTCGCCCTCGGATATCTCGCCCCTGGACAACTACATCGGCGGCGCCAACCTTAATTACAGCTCGGGCACCTCGGCCGATACGGGCGGCTCCGGTATAGACCGTGTGGAATACCTGCTTCAGTTCGCGGATGGCTTAAAATATTGGGACGGCGCCGCCTGGACAGGTTCGCTGCCCGGCGTATGGCCTTCAACGGCCGCCGCCGCCTCGGGCGGCTGGCTGGTGCACTGGTCCGAACCCGGCAAAACCGTTTCCTGGACCACCAACCAGGCTTATCTGCTGACCGTGCGCTCCGTAGACCGCGCCGGCAACGTCTCGCCCGAAAAGAGCGTGCCCTTTCTTTACGATGCGGACGCGCCGCTGACCGTAGTCTCCAGCCCCGCGCCGGGCACTTACAACAGCCGCGTCGCGGCGCTGTCCGGCACGGTCTCCGACCAGGTTTCCGGCGTCGACGTCGGTAATTTTAAAATGAAGATCGAGCGCCTGTCCGATCATTACACGTGGGACGGCAGCACGTGGATGAGCGCCGCGCCGGCGAACATAAGCACCATTACGGCCGTAGTTCCGTCGGGCGCCGGCGCGATCAAGACCTGGAGCCTCGCGCTGCCGAGCACGTTCTACGATCTGCTGGCCGGCTCCGACACGTTCATGGTATACGCGTGGGGCCGGGACCTCGTGAACAATCCGGCCTCCGCGGCCAACGTCGGGGTTTCGGCTTCGCCCGGCCTGACTTTCTCCTACACCTTCAGCGCGCCCTCGCTCACCGCCGTCTCTCCGGCGGACGGCAGCGCGCTCAACAGCGTAAGCGTGAGTTCGGTGGTGTTCACGCTGAACCCGGAGGGGGGGCGCATCAGGCAGGTCTGGGCGGCGTTCCTCAGCACGGACACCGGCGGCAATTACACCAGATATTGGAGCGCGGCTTCGGCCTGGACGGCGGGCGGGACCGATCCTCCCGCGTTCCACTCCAGCCCGGTCTGGCTGTCCACGGACGCGGCGGGAGGCGGCAGCCCGGATATGACGTTCGCGCCATGGCCGCCCGCGACGACGTATAACGGCGAATCGCCGGTGACCGTGGTTTTTAAGGCCACCACCATCTTGAGCCCGGCGTGGGCCGACGGGATGAAGTATAAGATCTACCTGGGCGCCGAGAACACGGCGGGCCAGCGGCTGCTTTATTACGGCCCTACTTCCGTGTCCAGCCACACCTTTATCTACGACGTGACGGCCCCGACGGTAACCGCGCATGCCTGGGTTACCGGCCTTTCCACCATGCCGGCCAGCCCCACCTGGCTGAACGCGGTCGCCATAGCCAGCGGCACGATCGTCGACAATGTGTCCGACGCCCTGGATAAACGGCAGGTTTACCTGCGCGTCTATGATCTGGGCGCCGCCAGGTACCTGAACCCCGGCACGATGGTCAATTTCGATTATAGCGACGCCGCTACCGCCTGGATATTGAGGGAAGGCATAACCAACGACTGGGCTTTTGACCTGACGTCCGCGCAGTTCACGACGGGAGGGCGCTATAAACTAGAGCTCTACGCCAAAGATAAGGCCGGCAACCAGCAAGCGGCTGACTGCCCCTACTGGTCGGGCAGCGCGGCCGGCGCCTGCCAGACCGGCAGCAATCCCGACGAGGGCGGCACGGCCAAGTATGTGAGGTATTTTAACTTCGATCCGGCCAAGCCGGGCCTCAGCATAGTCAATCCTGTAGTTACCAGCCCGATGTATGTCGGCGGCGCGGCCGCGCTTAATATCCCGTCGGGCCAGGCTTTCGACAATAGCGCGAATGAATCCGGCATAGCCAGGGTAGAATACGCCCTGCAGTATGCTCAGGCCGATCCCACGCGGCACTGGGAGCATTTTACCTCCTCCGGCGTCTGGCGCGCCTCCGTTACCGGCGACCTCTGGAACGCGGCCTGCGACCCGGCCGCGGGCTGCGGCGCGGCCAGCACCGGCCCGGTTTCCCGGGTCTGGGTGTCTTCGAACATAGCCTGGGTGGAAAGCCAGAGCTACATACTGAAAGTGCGCGCCGTAGACAGAGCCGGCAATGTTTCAAACGAGCAAAGCACCGCCTTTACCTACGACTCGGCCGCGCCTGTCTCCGCCGTGACTTCTCCGGCGAACGGGCAGGTGTACGTCACCCGCCCGCTTTCGGTCTCCGGCACCGCGCAGGACCAGACCTCCACCGGCACGCCCGCCGGCCTGGACCAGACTTTCTACGTCGGCATCAAGCGCCAGTCCGATAATTACTGGTGGAACGGCAGCACCTGGACGGCCGCCCGCTCCGACCCCTCAATGGCGATAGAGCCCGGCACCGGCGTTAAGACCTGGTCCATGACGCTGCCGGCGAGTTTCTATGACCTGCTGACGGCGGCCTATGAAACTTTCACCGTGTACAGCTGGGGCGTCGACCTGGTGAACAACCCGTCGACCGCTTACGCCAACAAAGAGTCCTCCGGGACGCCTAAGTGCTCCTACTCTTTCAGCTCCGGAGAGCCGCTGGCCGAAGTGAAATGGCCTCCGGCCGCCACCATACAGAACAGCGTCTCGTCGGTGACGCTGGATATCAGCGCCCAGGGCGCCGGAGTGGACAGGGTTTGGGCGGTGTTCCTGGATACGGGCAACTATTACTGGACGGGCTCGTCCTGGAGCGCGCACGGCGGCTATAACCCGGCCTCCGACTCCTTTGTCTGGCTTTCCACGGATTCGGCTTTCGGCGGCACGCCGGATACCGTCTTCTCCCCGCCGCGCGCCGAATCCAACATCCTGCTGACCTTCGACAGGACCGGTACCACGGTACAGTCGCCGAAGTTCGAGGACGGGCGCGAATACAGTATTTTCGCGCGGGCCAGGAACTCGGTGAACCAGCTGGCGGACACGTCCGTAAATACCGGCAATTATATGTTCGTTTACGACGTGTCGCGGCCCACCGTGACCGCCTCGGCCAGGATAGCGGGGCTCTCCGCTGTTTCCGGCAGCCCCTCCTGGGTTGCCGAGATGAGCCAGGTCGACGGCGTGATTACCGATAATTACGCCGGCGGCCTCAACGACCTCTTCCTTTACGCCAGGGTCTGGAGCATGGACCAGAGCAGATATCTGAACCCTGCCGGTATGCAGTTCGACCTGCTGTCCGGCGCCGGCGCCCAGGCCTGGAAGTCGCTGACCTTGTCGGGCGCGCTTTACTCCAGGGACTGGTCCTGGGTCACCTCCGGGGTCGCCTGGACCGACGGCTACCGCTACAAACTCGAGATATACGGAAAAGACACGGCCGGCAATTCCCACGGGTCGGCCGTCGCGCCTGTCTATACCAGGTATTTCAGGATCGACAGCGCTAAGCCCCTTTTAAGCGTCACCTATCCGCAGGCCGGGAATTACGGCGCGGGTTCGCTGGAAAAACTGCTGGGCACGGCCTCCGACCCGGGCTCCGGTTCGGGCGTTTATTCCGTGGAGTATAAACTGGAACATCCGGACCTGGACAAATGGCAGTATTACAGTTCCTCCGGAGTCTGGAAGTCACAGACCGCCGCTATCTGGAACACCGCGGAATCCACGACCACGCCGTCCTTTGCCGTCTGGCTTTCCTCCAACGTGGCCTGGGCCAACGGCGAAGAGTACACTCTTATAGCGAGAGTGAGGGACGCGGCGGGCAATTACGGCGCGGCCTATTCCACCGTGACTTTCAAATACGATATCACCGCCCCCGAGACCGCCGTGCTCGCGCCTGCCGACGGCGGCATCTATTCGGTGCACCTCGATACTATCAGCGGCACCATAGTGGACGGGCCTTATACCGGCCGCCAGACCGGGTTGGACCTGTTTAAAGTGGGGATCAGAAGGGCCTCCGACCTGAAATGGTGGAACGGCGCCGCGCTGGGCTGGCAGAGCAGCCGCGCCGACGTGGCGCATAGCCCTCCCGCCGGCATAAGCTGGGAACAGAGCCTGGGCGGCTTCTGGAGCGGCATCACGGCCGATACTTTCTCCGTTTACGCCTGGGGCGCGGATAAAGCGGGCCTGGACGGCGGCGGAGCCGCGCTGCCGGGCGCCGGCCTCCAGAACACGGAGTCCTCCACAACGCTCAAAAGCACTTTCAAATACGAGGTGCAGGCCCCGTCCTCCACCATTAATCAGCCGGCGCAAAACGGGTGGTACAGCGGTAATTCCGGCTACACGCTGGATGTTATAGCCGGCACCTCCGCCGATAATCCTGTTTCCGGGCCCGGTTCGGGCGGCTCCGTCAGCGTGGTGCAGGCCCAGATAAGCCGCGGCGGCGACGAAGCCAAGTGCTGGAACAATACCAGCGCTTTCGACATGGACTGCGGCCTGGCCGCCTCCTGGGCGGCCCTGACCAATGTCTCGGCCAGCACCTGGAGCTACTCCACGGTCGACCTGTGGCCCAAAGTGGAAGACGGTCTCTCCTACCGTGTCAGGTTCAGGGCCAAGGACGGCGCCAAGGCGGCCGACGATTCCCCGAACCCCAACGTGGAAAGCTCTTTCACGGCCGGCCGCAACGAGATAACCTTTAAAGCGGATAGGACCGCGCCCTCGGCGCTGATAACCGCTCCCAATACCTACGATGTGTACAGCTTCTCCGGCCTCTCGGGCACCGCGTCGGATTCCAACACCCTCATCAAGAAGGTGCAGGTGGCTTTTTACAGCGTTTCGGACTCCAAATGGTGGAACCCGGCGACGGCCGGTACTTTCAGCCTGGGCGACGTCAATGCGCCGCCGGAAAGCGCCTATGTGGACGCTTCCACCAATACCGCGACGCCGGTAGTCTGGACGGTGGGGAGTTCCGGCATCCCCGCCATGAACAGCACGCAGGTTTACAGGATATTCGCCCGCGCGCAGGACGCCGTGGGAAATACCGGCGTTTTTCCGGGGCAGACCCCGACGATTCCGCCGTCCCAGTCCGCTTATATAGAGATCCGGAAGCTGTTGTCCGACCCGCACAGCGCGCTTACGGCGCCGCCGGCGGGCGAGCCCCATTATACCCCCGCCGGCCTGGTCGCTTTCGCCGGTACGCTCACCGCCGGCAATACTGTGCAGGTGCGGGTGACCAATGTGACCGCGGACCCGAACACCGTCTGGACTCCGGGCAATGTCTGGCTGTCCACCGTCGCTTATCTGGCCGGCTGCGGTAATACGTCCTACGTGGCGGGCCAATCCACCTGCGCCTTTTTCGGCGCGGATAACCTTACCTGGAACAAAAGCGTCACGGCCGGCTCCTGGCCGTCCGGCACTAATAAGTTCAAGGTGGAAGCAAGGGCCGCCGTAGAAGAAGGAGGCTCCTACATACTCGAGTATCCGCCCTCCGCCGAAAGATATTTTATTATAGACGCCAACGATCCGTCCGCGGGCTTCGTCCGGCCCGGAGCGGAATTTATAAAGGCCCTCGCGGCGATAGCCGGCACCGCCCAGGATACCGCCCCGGGCATTTTGAGCAAGGTGGAAGTGACCATTTCGACAGGCGCCGCCGGGCTTGAGAAATTCTGGGACGGCGCCTACTGGGTGGCCACCTCAAGCTGGCTGGCCGCGACTGCCGATAATCCCCCGTTCGACACGAACAGCGAACCCTGGTCGCTCGCCTCCGGTCTGCCGGTCTGGGCGGAGGCCGGAACATACTGGCTGCAGGCGAGGGTTACCGACAAGGCGGGGCGCTCTAAAATATTCCCTTCCGCGGGAGCGGCCGTGCCTTTTACGATAGACACCACGCCTCCGGCGGCGCGCGTGCTTCTCCCGCTGGACGCCAACAGCAGCGGCCTGCGCGCGCTGGCCGCTATCTCGGGCACGGCTGCCGACGGTAAGAGCAACGCCGCGGTGGACATCGCCATCCGGAAGTACGCCAGTCCGCAGAAATGGTACGGCGGCGCTGATTTTAACGTGGACGGCGAGATTCCCAACTGGATACGGATAAACGGTACCAACGGCTTCCTGTCGCCTAACGCCACCAGCTGGCTCTACGCGCCGGCGGGGCTGGACGATGATTTCGTCTCCGGCTTCAATTACCTTATCCTGGTCCGCTCTTCGGATACCGCCGGCAACGCGCAGACGCAGTTCGACGCGGGCATCTCTTCGATGGTGGTGCGGATCGACAAGGACGCGCCTGTTTCCTCCGTCTCCCTGCCCGCGGACGACGGGGACGGCGCGAGCGGCAGATACAGCCCTCTTGATATAGGTAAGGCGGGAAAATATTTCGCGGGCGGCGCTTACGACCAGCCCGCCTCCACCAGCTCCGGCGTGAACGCCGTGCAGATAAGGCTGGCCTATTTGCAGTCCGGAGGGACCTGGTACTGGATCGGCGCAAGTTTCAGCTCCGGCACTCTGGCCGAGGCCGCCTCCTGGATGAGCGCTTCCCTGTCCGGCGCCGCGCCGACCTGGGCCTGGAGCTACCAGACGGCCATCTCCTGGCCGGCGGGGGACCGCGAGTACCGGCTGAATTCGCGGGCGATGGACGACGCGCGGCTTTCGGACGATACGGGCGCCGGCAACCTGGAAACGGCCTATACCACTACGACGTTCATAGTGGACGGCACGCCGCCGGCGGTGCAGATAGTCTCGCCTGCCGCGCTGGCGCATAAAGCGGCGTTCACGATCTCCGGCACGGCCAACGCGGACCTGGCCGGGCACGACCAGACCTATATAAGGATCTCCACCGGCGCCGACGTGAATATGAAGTATTGGAACGGCGCCGTCTGGACCGGCAGCGCGGACACGTGGCTACAGACAGTGAGAGATAGTCAGACGGCCTGGCATTACGCCGTTCCGGGCGCGATGCTGGCCAGCGATATCGCGTATACCGCGGCCGTCCGCGCGAGGGACTATGCGGGCGACTACTCCTCGGTTTATTCTACCTATACCTTCACCTACGATACCGCCGCACCCGCCATTACAATTTCTTATCCGCTGGATGGCGCGGCTTATTCGCAGATATGGCTTTCCACTCCTTTAGCCGGAACTTCAAGCCAGCCCGGGCAATCCGCCCCCTATACCGGCGTGAGCGCGGTTACGGTGCAGATCTCCAGCAACCCCGGGGGAGCGGGCGAAACCTGCTTTACCGGCGCGGCCTGGGGCGCCTGCCCGTCCTGGCTGCCCGCCCAGGGGACGGTTGACAACTGGAGTTATAACAGCGCCAACCTGAACTTCTCCGGCAATCGGCAGTATAAAATGGAAGCCAAGGCCGCGGACTACGCCGGGAATTCCGCCGCGGCTTCCGTCATCATAAAATACGACGTGAGCAAGCCCACTTCCGCCGTCACCTATCCTCTGGCCGGCTATACCACCGGCTTCGCTCAGATCCTGGGCCTGGCGGCCGACGCCGCGGACACCTACAGGGCCGACCTGGGGACCTATACCGTTAAAGTGGCGCTGAAGCGCCTGACCGGCTACGAAACGGGCTGGTGGAACGGCGCGGCCTTTACCGGCGCCGATCCTGTCTGGTATGAGGTCAGTCTGGCCACCTCCGGTGTGAACGCGGGCAAATTCAGCTATGCTCTGCCCGGGCCGCTGCAGAGCTACCTCTCCAATTCCTCCAACCAGAATTCCTCCTACCGCATAGTGCCGTGGTCCTACGACCTGGCGCTGAACCCTGAGTACGGGTCAGGCGGCGGCCAGCCGCTGAGCGCCGATATCCCTTCCGGAGCCGGGATCACGGTGAGTTGCGATAATGAGAAGCCCGTCACCGCCATAACGCTGCCCAACCTGGCGGCGCACAATTCCATGGCCAACATAACCGGCACGGCAAGCCACGCCGCGGGTATCGCGGAAGTGCGCTTTACCGTGTATTTGCCGGACACCGGAAGGTATTATAATCCCGCGCTAGCCGACGTTTGGGCGTTCGGAACCGAGGACAGCGCGCCCTGGCTGGCCGCTCAGGCCGCGATTTACCAGACTTCCGCGTCCTGGACTTACAACATACAAAACTCCACCTGGAGCTCGGGATATACCTACCGCGTCAGGGCCAGGGCCAAAGACGTAATGGGGAATTACGACACCGTTTACGCCACGGCCACTTTCCTGTATGACACCTCGGCCCCTGTCTCCACCGTCACCGTTCCTTCCGACGGCGCGTATTTAAACGCGCAGCCGGGCTCGCTGAGCGGAACCAGCTACGACCCCGGCGGCTCCGGCGTGGGAGCGGTGAAGTTATACATACAGAGGGCCTCGGACGGCCGCTACTGGGACACCTCCTCCTGGCAGCTCGGCCCGCAGCAGCTGCCGGCCAGCCCGCCCTACGCCAACTGGACCAGGAATCTGGAGCCCGGGCTGTTCACCGACGGCGAAATCCTCAGGGTCTACACTAACGCCTCCGACGCCGCTCTGAATCAGGAAGGCTTTGGCCTTAAATCCTCGTTCGTCTACGACGTCACGCGGCCTACCGCGGCCGTCTTCTATCCGTACAATAACGGCTACCTCAGCCAGACCGCCAAAATAAGCGGCGGCGCCTACGACAAGCCGAACGGCATGGTCGCCGACGTGTTCGTCCGCGTAAAGAAGACCGCGGGGACGGCGGACGTGAATAAATACTGGTGTGTGAACGGCTCCTCCTGGACTGCGGCGGACACTGTCAACAGCGTTCTGGCGTACGGCAGCCTGAGCTCCGGCGCCACCTGGTGGCAGCTGAACACCTCGCCCTGGCTGAGCGGCGATACTTATGAGATCAATGCCTGGGCGCTGGACAAGGCGGGGAACTCCCAGCTTGTCTACTCCACCGCAGCGCCGGTGACGGCCGATTTTACAGCTCCCGTCTCCACTATCACTTATCCGGTCCATGGCGCCGAGATACGCTCCGAGCTGGCGGTCATAACCGGCTCGGCTTCGGACCTTTCCCCGGGGACTCTGGCCCTGGTGCAGGTTTCCTATCGCTGCGTTGACAGCGTCTGCGCCAATAAGTACTGGAACAAAACCACCCGCGCCTGGGACTCTGCCGCCGAGCTCTTCAGCGACGCAACTTTAACCGGCGGCGGCGACTCCTGGCTGGCCACCGGGGTCTCTACGCCCGCCTGGTACACCGAGATGGGCGGCGTGCAGTATCAGATCTTCGCCAGGGCCGTGGACACGGCAGGCAATGCGACGGAGAAACCGGCGGGCGCCGCGCCGAATTCTTCTTTGATACAGTTCAAGCTGTTCCCGCCGACGCCGGTCTCTTATATCATCGCGCCGCCGGCCGCCCTTACGCAGTACAAGAGCGACGCTTTTCCGCCGGTAAGCGGCACCGCCGTTTACGCCACCACGGTGGCGCTGCGCATAACGGATTACGGCGCCGACCTCACCGAGGGTACAGGCAACGACGACAAGGTCTGGAACGGCGGAGCCTGGGTTTCTACCACCTCCTACACGGGGTATCTCGGGGCGACCACTTTCACGAATCCGGGCTGGACCTTGAGCGTTCCGGCCGCTGCCTGGACCCCGAACCGCCGCTACCGCGCGGTTTCAAGGGCCGAGCATACGAACGGCCTTAAAGAGGATCCCTCCGCAACCAGGGAGTTTATAATCGATTCTACGGCCCCGGCGGCGGGGATAACCATGCCGGGCAAGGCCTACCTGCAGTCCCTCACGGCGCTGTCCGGCACGGTTTCAGATATCGCTCCCGGCGACGTGGCGTCCGCCTATTTCCGCGTGAAGCGCCAGACGGCCGAGACCTACTGGAATTGGAAGGCCTCCACTTTCACCGCTTCCTCCGCGATCGGAGACGACACCTACCTGCCGGCCGCGCTCACCTGGAACGACGAGCTGAAGACCGGCACCGTCGATTATACGACCAGCTATTTCACTACGGGCGGGGCTTTCGAGCCGGGCTACTCCTACGTGGCGTCGCTTTCCGCCACGGACAAGGCCGGCAACAGCGGTACCCCGGCGTCCTTCCAGTTCGCCATAGACAGAAGCTCCCCGACAGCGCGCATTACGCTCCCTTACGACGCCAATAACAGCGGCATACGGCAGATAGCTTCGCTCGCGGGCACCGCCTCGGATAATTTCGGGAACTCCGAGGTTTATCTGGCCTTGCAGCAGCTCGGCAGCCCGCCGAAGTGGTTTGACGGGACCGATTTCCTTACCCCGGGGGCCGACCCCGTTTGGCTTCCCGTGAAGACTCTTGGCACGCTCTCTCCCAGCGCTACTTTCTGGTCTTACGCGCCCGCGGGCCTGGACAATAAGTTCACGACCGAGCCGACCGGCCTGAAATACCTTATTCTCTCCAAGGCGCGCGACAGCGCTGGCAATGAGCAGGATACCTTCGGGGTGGGCGTCTCTTCGCTGGTCATTCACGTGGACAAATGGCCGCCGACCTCCTCCATCAGCCTGCCGGCGGACGACGGAGACGGCGCCGGCGGCAGATACAGATCGGTCAATATAGGCAAACTGGCCGGCGGCAGCCGCTTCAGCGGCACTTCTAACGATCTGCATTACGATCTGAACAACTCTACGGTGGCCAGAGTGGAGATCAGGCTCTCTTATCTCCTCAATAACGACACCTGGTACTGGCAGTCTCCGGGCTTCAGCTTCGGCCCCGTGGCTCTGGCGAACTCCTGGAAAACAACGTCCATCACCGCGAACCCGCCGGCCTACGATTGGACTTATCCTAACGACATAAGCTGGCCGGCGGGAGACATGGAATACAAGCTCGAGAGCCGGGGCATGGACGACGCCCGTCTGGCCGACGACACCGGGGAGGGCAACTTGGAGGATCCGCAGACGCGGGGGGTTAACGTCAGGTACTTTATTGTGGACGATACCCCGCCTTTAGTGCTTGTCACCACGCCCTCGGCAAGCGTCGTGCGCGCTCTGCCGGGCATCGGCGGCACCGCCTTCGACTCCGGCTCCGGCTTCAGCAGGGCGGAAATTAAAATTTCCACCGGTTCCGGAGCCGCGCAGCGCTATTGGAACGGCGCGTCTTCCTCCTGGCAGCCGGGCGAGTATTGGATAAACGTCGCTCCGCTCGGCCCCGCCTCGTGGTATTACACCATCCCTTCCGCCATGCTGCGGGACGACGCCGAATACACCGCGGTGGCGCGCGCGCTGGACTATGCCGGCAATTACTCGGCGCTGTATTCGACTTATACTGTGACCTATGACATTACCGGCCCGCTGGTCTCCATTGTGTATCCCCTGGACGGCCGGGCCTATTCGCAGCTGCTGCTTTCAACTCCGGCGGCCGGCACTTCCTCGCCTAACCAGGTCTCGGCTCATACGGGGGTCAGCACGGTGGCCGTAGCGGTCAGCGAAATTTCCGCGGCCGACGGTCTTAGATGCTTCAACGGAACGGCTTTCGCAGCCTGCTCCGACTCCGTCTGGCTGGCCGCGCAGGGCACGACCGCCAGCTGGTCCTACGCTAACCCCGGGCTCTCTTTCCTGGGCAACCGCGAGTATAAATACGAGGCGCGGGCGCTCGACGAGGCCGGCAATTATTCAGCTGTGTCCTCCGTTACCACCAAGTATGACGTGAACAAGCCCACCTCCGCTATCACCTCCCCGCTGTCCGGCTATACCACCGGCTTCATCCGGATCTCGGGCATAGCGGACGACGGCACTGACCAGTACAGGGCGGGCCTGGGAACCTATACCGTTAAAGTGGCGCTGCAGCGCCTGACCGGAGTGCCGAACTGGTGGAACGTCAACGCCTTCAGCAGCGCCGACCCCAAGTGGTACGAGGTTTCGGTGGATACCTCCGACACCGGCTATGGCGGCTGGTCTTACGCGCTGCCGGCCGCCCTGCAGACCGCTTTGTCAGTGGGGGGGAGCAACGACTACATGATAGTCTCCTGGGCCTATGACCTGGCCCGGAACCGGGAGTTCGGCCCCGGCGGTGCGGACCCGGCTTCCGCCGATATTCCTTCAGGCGTGGGCAGGACGGTCCGCTATGACAATTCACTGCCGGTGGCCGTTACCACGGCTCCCGTTAATCTTTCTGCCCGGAACAGCGTAACGGCTCTTTACGGCGTGGTGACCGACACCGGCGTTATAGTCGGGGTGCGGGTGCTGGTGAAAGCGCGCGGAACGTGGAACGCCACCTGGAACGGCGGGGCGACCGGCACCAGCGCCGACTGGGACGGCGGCAGCCCTTCTAAATACGGGCAATGGCGCAGCGCAGTTTATTCTAACGGCGCCTGGTCCCTGGTCCTGCCGCCGCTCTCGCCCCTGGACGGCTCCAAGATCTCGGTCTGGGCGCGGGGCTACGACGAGGCGGGGAACTGGCAGGCCGCTCCTTCCAACGCTCAGATAGACCAGAACCAAAACGCGGATAGTTCCGCCGCCTATTATTTTGTGTTCGATACCGCGCCGCCGGTGACCGGCATTACCGCGCCTGACCGCTACGCCGTTAACGCGGCCACCGGCCTGATAGTAGGAACCTCCTCTGACCCCGGCCTGGAGCCCGGCGGGGTAAGCCAGGTGCGCCTGCGCCTGCGCCGCTCCGACGATAAATACTGGCATTTTACGAATAAGAGCTGGACCGCGCTCGCGGGCGAGGACTTCCTGGCGGATTTCGTCAGTCCCTGGTCGCGGGCCATCCTTCCTGTCTCGCAGTCCCAGGAAGACGGCTACGAGTACAAGATCTACAGCCTGGCCATAGACAACGCCCTGAACAACGCGGACAAGGCTTATTTCTCCACTTTTACGTTCATCGTGGACCTGACCACGCCGACAGCTAAAGTCGCTGCCCCGGCCCACGGCGTCTTTATCAAGGGCCCGGTGCTGGCGATAAGCGGCACCGCGGACGACTCCGTAGTCTGGCCCGCGCCGCGCGATTATAAGTCCGGGATAGCGGCCGGCGGGGTGGAAGTTTCTCTGCAGCGCCTTACCGACGGTAAATGGTGGGACGGCGCCGGCGGCTGGAACGCCGCGCGCCTGTGGCAGGCGGCCGCGTTCTCCGGCGTCTCTTCCGGCACCTGGTCTTACTCTCTGCCGGCCGGGGCGATAACGAACAACACTACCTATTACGCCGTAAGCAGGGCCCGGGACATAGCGGCTAACCTGCAGGTCTCTTATACCACCAACTACTTCGCCCGCGACGACACCGCTCCGGATTCCCGCGCCGTCTCGCCCGCGGGCCAGGTCTCCGCGGTAAATAGTATTTCCGGCACCGCCGGCGACACCCTCCCCGGCGAACTGCTCAACTCCGGCGTGGTCCTGGTAGCCCTGAAAAAAGTGAACGAGCCGCAGCTCTGTTACGATAACAGCCTGCCCGCCTGGGTGTCGTGCCCCGGCGCCGTATACCCCGGAGACCGCCTCTGGTTCTCGACCGCCGCGATCAGCGACGTGCGCGGCCAGCCCGGTACCTGGAGCTGGGATACCTCGGCGCTTAGCTGGGACAATGGCGGCAGCTATGAGCTGCAGGCGCTGGCCGTGGACAAGGCGGGCAATATGCGCCCTTATCCCGGAGCTGATTACCCCGACATAACCTTCACTCTCGTGACGCCGGCCGCCTATACCAGCATATACGTCCCGAACACTGAAATGGGCAACTACCAGAGCTCGGCGCTTAAAAACCTTTCCGGCAGCGGTTCTAACCTGCGCACCGCCAACAACATACAGGTGCGGCTGAAACGCCTCAAGGAGCCCGCCTCCTGGTGGTACGAGCCGGGCAAGGCCTGGGTGGCCGCGGACACCTACACTTATACCAACGTCGCGGGAGGAGGCGCCGGGACCTGGGCGGTGACCTTCAGCAGCGCCGAGGCCTTCATTACGGACAACTCTTCTTATTCTTTCACAACGGCCGGCTTCAGCTCCGACGACGTGATGCAAAGCCCTCTTACCAACCGCACCGTGATAGTGGATAATACTAAGCCGCTGAGCGCGGTGCTGTTGCCCGGCAAGCTCTACGTAAATACCATGGCCTCCATAAGCGGCACGGCTTACGATCCGGGCCGCGAAGAATTGCCTGTAGCCTACCGGGAGGGCATGAGCCGGGTGCTTATCTATGTAAAAGACGACGCCCTGAACCGGTACTGGAACGGCCTCACCTTCGACACCTTAATGTCCTCCAGCAGCATTCTTGCCTCCGGGACGCTGAACTGGAGCACCGCCACGGCCGTCACCCCCGCCCTGTCGGACGGCAAATCCTATACTATTTTCACCCAGCCCTGGGACAAAGCCGGGAACTACGACGACAATGCGCTGAACGGTCCGGGCTACCAGGTGATCTACGACACTACGCCTCCAAGCTCCGGCTTCAGCCTTCCGGCGCCGTTCGCGATACTGAACTCGACGCCGGCCATCGCCGGCACGGCCGCCGATCCGGCGGGCACCAACTCGCCCTCCCTGAAGTCGGGCCTTGCGCGCGTGGAAGTACAGCTGTTCGACCAGACAACCGGGGCGTATTGGCATGAAGGACAGGGGAATTTCGTCAACGGAATTTCCAGCTTTAACATAGTCGCCGGCACGGAGACCTGGACCTATCCGCACACCTTGTCGGCTTCGAAGCTGCAGTCCGGCAGGTACTATATACTGAATTCCCGCGCGGTGGATAATGCCGGCAACAACCACGCCCAGTTCGCGGCCGGCGTCTCCTCCATAACATTTATCTGGGACACTACGCCGCCGCAAGCCTTCGTGACGCTGCCTGCCGCCGGCGGGAACTACAAGCCGTCGGCGCTCGCCGCCGGGAACGCGCTAAACGGCACGGCTTCCGACGCTTCTTTGCCTTTTGTCGGGATGCAGTTGAGCACGACGCAGATAAACCTGTCCTACCTGAGCGGCGGCGTCACTTATTACTGGAGCGGCCTGGCCTTTACGGGCGCCGCAGCCGAAGGGGATGCAATTCAGGACTCGGCCTGGAAGGACGCCAGCTCTTCCTCCACCTGGAAATACACGGCATTAAGCGCCGGCGACTGGGTTTCCGACAAGCTCTACACGCTGCGGGCGCGCGCCTTCGACAAGGCCGGCCCGCTGGGCGTCCATGGCGGCAACGAGTCTGCGTGGACGGTAGTGAATTTCACCGTGGACGGCACGCCGCCGGTTTCCCGCGTCTCCACGCCCACGGCGAACAGCGTCATACAGAACAGCCTGGCCGAAATTTCCGGCACCAGCTACGGCGGGCTCTCGGGCCTTGCGGCCTCGTCCGGGCTCAAGCTGAGGATCTCCCACGTGGTGTCGGCGGACACTTACTACTGGCGCGGCACCGCGGCGCTGGGCTGGAGCTCGAACACGGTGACGGACCTGCCGGTAACCTACACCGCTTCGGCCTCCACTATAACCTGGAGCTACCCGCCGGTCAGCTATGACCCGCCCGCCATCTCCATCGACAATCATGTCTACACCCTTTCCATAGCCGGCCTTGATAAAGCCGGCAATCAGGAGACGCCGGCGGCCATAACCATTACTTCCGACTTCAACTATCCCGTTATTACTATCTCCACGCCCATGCCGACGGTGAACGCCTTCTACGGGCCCAACAGGCCCACCGGCCAGCTGCTGGGCACCTCGGCCGACAATCCGGCCCAGATAGTGCCGCCGATAAGGACGCAGCTCTCCAACCTCTCGGAGGAGGGCGAGATAAAGCCCAAGTGGGACGGCTCCGCCTGGACGGTTCTCGCCTCGACCTGGCTGGGTGTTTCAGGAACCGACACCTGGTCCTATACGCCGCCGGCCTGGCCGGAGAATAAGCGCTTCAGGGTGCAGATGAAGGCCGTCGATTCCGCCGGCAACCAGGTGCCGGACGAGGCCTTTGTGCGCGAATTTATCTACGACGTCAACAAGCCGTCCGCTACCATTACTGTCCCGTCGGCCGCTTTCCACAACGCGGCGCAGATAGCGTCTCTCTCCGGTACGGCCCTGGACTGGGCGGCCTACGGCGCTACCGAGGCTATAAGCGGTCTCGCCGTGGACGGCGTCGAGGTGCAGATAGTCGACACCGCCGGCCTCGTCTTCAACGGCACAGGGTTCGCCAGCGGCACATTCTGGCGCAAGACCGTCTTTACCCCTGTTTCCTATTTCATAGACCCCGTGCTCAGCACGAGCATAGTTGCCGGGGCCAACTGGTCTTATCCGCGCGCCCCGGATGTCTGGCCGCCCGTCTCGCCGCTGGTAGAGGGCAGCACTTATACGGTCAGGGCGCGCTCGCTGGACCGCTCGCTTAATACGGGGTTCTACCAGGAGAAGTCTTTCTGCTACGACACCTCCGCGCCCACGGCCACCATCGTTATGCCGGGCAATAATCTCGCCTATACCGCGCTGCCGGTTATTTCGGGCACGGTGCTGGAGCAGTTCAGCGGCCTTAACCCGGCGGACGGCGTCCAGCTGGTGATACAGCGCGTCGCCGATCTGAACTACTGGAACGGCACGGATTGGGATACGGATTTTTTGGCGGCCTCACACTGGCGGAACGCTTCGTTCGGCGCCGGCGCCTGGAGCCTGACGGACGCCAATCTCAACTCCTACTTTAATACTATTAAAGCCTCCAACGCTTCTTATCAGTTCAGGCTTTATATCCGGGCAAAAGATTCGGTGGGCAACCAGTCCCGCTCCGGCATCTCAGCTCCGGTTAATCCGGATAGCACCTTCACGCTGGACCCCGTGGTTCCGTATTCGAAGGTGACCTTCCCGTCTTCCGGCGCCTATCTTAACGCCCCCGTAACCTATATAGGCGGCACCGCTTCGGACAACAGCTCGG
Source organism: uncultured Elusimicrobia bacterium (assembly GCA_903873295.1). Classification (GTDB taxonomy): domain Bacteria; phylum Elusimicrobiota; class Elusimicrobia; order Elusimicrobiales; family UBA9959; genus UBA9959. The sequence continues at coordinate 49,848 of CAIQNV010000064.1, read as the reverse complement.
GCGTGCCTTCGGGCCTCAGTTGGGTGAAAGTGCGCTTCTCGCGCCTTAACTCGCTGGGCGCCCGCTTCTACTACAGCACGCTGAACAATAACTGGACCAGCGTGGAGGGCGACTGGCAGTTCGCTTACGTGAAAGCGCCCATATTCGTAAGCCCTTGGACCACCGAGACTTTGCCCGCGACGGTTTTCACCGGCGCGGATGGCTACCTTTATGAAATACAGTCCCAGGCCCGCGACAATACCCAGGCCGTAAATGGCGGCCCCAACACTGAGGTGCTCTTCGCTACCTCCACTTTCCTGGTTGACTTCAGCACGCCCGCGGCGGTCATACAGCAGCCGGCCGCTCTGACATACCTGCGCACGCTCTCTTCGCTCAGCGGCACCGTGGCGGACCCCGTGGGGGGCGGCGGTACACCGAGCGAATTAAAAAACATTTGGGTTGAACTTTCTGATACGGACCTGAAACCGAACCGGTACTGGAACTTCGGTTCCTCTGCCTGGCAGACGACGTATAGTTCCGGGGCCATAACAGTTTCCGCCGACTGGACCGTGGCGGCGTCTTCACTGCCTAACAACGGCGCCGATTCAAGATCCTGGTCCGTGGGGAGGTCCACCGCGGTCTTTGTTCTCAAAATTAAAGCGCTGGATAAAGCCGGCAACTACGCCGATTTCAATTTAAACCAGTCCACCTTCACGCTCGACCTGCTGAACCCGGTTTCAAATGTTACCTCTCCGCCGACGGAGAACGGCCCCTATCTGGTGGTCAGCAGCATCACCGGCACCGCCGCGGATTATACCTCCGGCATTTCCAGCGTGCAGATACGCATACAGCAGGATGTCAACGCCACGCAGGATCCCTCCTGCGCCGACTCGGCGAAGAACGGCTTTTACTGGAGCGGCTCCGGCTGGCAGTCCGGCGAGCGCTGGCTGGGAGTTAATTCTTACAATATCGCGACCAGCTCCTGGAACTTCGACGCCTCGGGCTTGGTGTTCAGCGCCTACTGCTACTACATCATAAGGTCCAGCGCTTCCGATAATGTGGCCAACGGCGAGGCCTCCTGGGGCTCGCGCCGCTTCAGGTATATGCCGCGCCCGGCTGTTACGGGCATAAACGTGCCGGCGAACAACAGGTATTACAAAGGGCTTACGCGGGTAAGCGGCACGGCCAACGACGATACCAAGCTTCTTGATCTGCAGCTCAGGCGGCTCAGCGACAGTTATTACTGGAATTTCTCCGCGGTTTCCTGGCAGGCCGCTATCTCCAGCGTTTCCATAACCCCGGTGGCCGGGGCCTGGAGCCAGGACTCTCTGCCGGCGCTGGTCAGCGGCTCCTCCTATACCTTCACCTCGGCGGGCCTTAGCAAGTCGGACGTATACGAGACGGGCCTGGTGGACAACCGGATCTACTTCGATACCGACAAGCCTTCGGCCCTGGTGCAGCTGCCTTCGTCTTCCCAGCTGTATTACAAGTCGCTGCCCAGACTGGGCGGCACGGCGCAGGACCCCCCCGGTATTAAACCCCCTGCCTCGGGCATCAGCAAAGTCTGGGCCGAGATCTACGCCGTTAACGGCCCCCATGAGGGCAAGTTCTGGGACAATGCGACCTCTACTTTCACTGTGAGCTGGAACCAGCCCGGAAACGAGGGAACTTATTATCTGGCGGCTTCCTCCTGGGAATACGTGGTTTCCTACCCGACGGCCGCGTATTCTAACGGCGCGCAGTACCGCGTGCGCGCCAAGTCCCTGGACAACACCTACAGAGACGGCGCTTTCGAAGGCACCGAGTCCGATTTTTCCGACCTTAACCTGCTGTTCAGTTTCGACGTCACGGCGCCGACCGCGGCGGTCACGGCCGTGACCGCCGGGCAGCGCCGCTCCGGGATCAGCGTGGCCAGCGGCACGCTTACTGAGGAAGCCGTTCTGGCCAACGACAGCGGCTACCAGCCCGGCCTGCAGATACAGGGCGTGAAGGCCGGGATCCGGTATAACACCATCGGCGGGCTGTATTGGGACAATGTCTCAAGCTGGCAGGTGGCCCCCGTAGTCTGGCCCGCCTCCGTGTTCCAATCCTCCTGGTCTTACTCCAACCTGCCCGTCTGGGCCGACGGCGGCTCCTATACGCTCTGGGCCGAGGCCACCGACAAGGCCGGCAACGTGCAGACCAACTTCGCCGGCAACTTCTCTTCCGTGACTTTCACCGTGGACCTGGCGGCTCCCGCGGCCGTAATAACCTCCGTGCAAACCAGTACCAGGGTGGCGGTTCTGGCGTCCGTTTCCGGTACCGCGAGCGATCCTAATTGGCTGACCAACTCGGGCATAGCCGGCGTAAATAACACGCAGGTGCAGCTCTTTTACCTGCTGGCCGGCGTGACTTATTATTACGACAATTTCGACACCTTCTCCTCCGGGCTGGCCGAGGTCAATGCCTGGTGGCCGGCTACCTCCTGGGCGCCTCAGGGGCTCTCCTCCGGAACCTGGACCTACGCTCGGGTCGGGCTGGGCGCCGCGATGATCTCGGACAGGGCCTATACTATAAAGGTCCGCGCGCAGGATAACGCCGTTCCCGTGCCCAACCCGGCTGACCTGAGCGCCAATATTTCAGCCGTCTATGACGTGGTCTTTGATACTACGCCGCCTTCTCTCGGGATAAGCGCTCCGTCGGAGGCCGCCAGACTTAATACCATCCCGGCTATCTCTGGCACCGCCAACGCGGACCTGGCCGGCCTCAAAGACGTGCGGCTGAACGTTTATAAGTTCACGGGCGGCGTCTGGCAGCCGGTAAGTTCAAATAACCAGGCCAATATGATCTGGTCCAGCACCTGGTCCTGGACGACGCTCTCCGGCCTTATTACCAATACTACCTATCAGGTAACGGCCAGGGCGCAGGACCAGGCGAACAACTGGTCTCCCGTCTATTCCACTGTGACTTTCGTCTACGACATCACGCCCCCGGTAGTTCTTGTGGCGCGGCCCGTCGGGGAGCGCTACTACGGCGCCAACGTGTCCTCGGCCGCGTACTACCTGGACCAGATGGACGGCATCGCTTCCGACCTGTTCGGCATTAACCGCGCGGAGGTCCAGCTTTACGAATGGGCGTCCAACTCCTACTGGCATACCACAGGGTGGATAGTGAACGTGAGCAGCTGGCAGTACGCTGGCGGTACAAGCTGGAGCTACACGCCTCCGGCGTTAAAGGACGGCTATCGGTACCGCCTTTATGCCCGCGCCTTCGACATGGCGGGTACTACGAGCCCAATTATCACCTCCGATTTCTACTACGATTCCTCCAAACCCGTCTCCGTGCTGACGGCGCCCGGCGCGGCGGGTTTCTATAACAGCCTGGCGCAGCTGGCCGGCACGGCCGCCGACGCTCCGGGGGGGGGGGCGAATAAGTCCGACATGCTCAAGGTGGAGGTTGCCATACAGAAGGATCCCCAGCTTCCTACAGCGCAGTGGTGGAACGGCGCCTCTTTCACCTCCGACGACCTGGTGTGGACGGCGAACACCTCGTCCCCCTGGCCCAACTGGTTCCTGAGCGGGGCCTCCACGCCCACCTGGGCTACCAACACCAAATATCACATCGAAGCGCGGGCTATGGACGTGGCGCGCAACACCTCGACGATCGTCACCCAGGATTTTATTTACGACACACAGGTCCCGGACGTGCTGGTCACCGAACCTTCGGGCCTGCTGACCTACCTGGGCACCCTGCCGTTCATCCGGGGCACTTCGGCGGATTCCAACGCGCTGGGCGAGATACGGGAAGTGCAGGCCCGCGTCAAGAATGCCGGCAACAACTACTATTGGAGCTGGGGCTCCAACAGCTACGCGGAGACCGAATCCAATTCGTGGTTCGTGGTGTCCGCCACGGAAACAGTTCCCTACTCCAGGTGGTTCGTCACCGGCACGCCGCCGGGAAAGCCGACCGGCGTGATCCTGCTGAGCGGCAGCACCTATGAGATAAGCGCGCGCGCCCTGGACAAGGCCGGCAACTACAGCTCCCTATATTCTACCCGGACCATCACTTACGACGTAGGTAAACCCACCGGGGCGGTGACGGCGCTGGCCGGCCTCCCGCCCGGACCTTACCAGCGGCAGATAAACCCGCTGTCCGGTTCGGGCTTCGACGGCCCTTCCGGCGGCGCCGCGGGCCTGGCGTCGTTAGGCGCGGGCGGCGCGCAGCTGCGCATACTTGAAAAGGAGACCGGCAAATGGTGGGACAATACCGGCGGCATCTTTGTCGATGTGGCCGACGGCAACTACGCCTGGTTCGGCTGCACCGGCGGCAGCCCGGAGCTGTGGACCCTCGCTCACTCCTCCCTGAACGGGGCGCTGTATACCGGCCGGAACTACCTGGTGCAATACAGGGGCTCCGACAAGTCTACGCCGGCCAATACCGGCCCTTCCTCCGACGGCCTGGACTCCTTCTTCACGCTGGGAAAGGATTCCGTGACCTTTACCGCGGACAGGCTGGAGCCGGTGTCGCGGGTGACTTTCCCGCTTAATACCGCCCATATAAAAGAGCTTGTAACCATCACCGGCACGGCGGCGGACGCGAACAGCGGCATAGCCGCGATGGGACAGATAGCCGTAAGCATGCAGGAAGTTTCTCCGGGCGCCGGCTGGTGGAACGGCGTAGTGTCCGGAACTTTTACCGCCGTTTCCGAGACCTTCTATCCGCTGTCGCCCGCCCTGAACGGAACCTACTCCGGCGGCGCCTGGAGCTTTAGCGCGCCTCCGCTCCAGGACGGCTACTCCTACCGGGTGCGCGTGAGGGCCGTAGACAACGCGATACCCGGCGGCAATACGGAAGTGGACATCTCTTCTATTACTTTCATCTATGACGTTACGGCCCCGGCCGCCGTCATAACCTACCCGACAGGCTTGCCGGACCCGAGGGGCAATCTGAGGGCGCTCGCCTCCGTTTCCGGCACCGCTTACGAAAGTTTCGGCATAAAATCTACCTCGGTTTCAGTGCGCGAGTCGGACTCCGGACTTTACTATGACCCGTACGCGGTCCCGATAGCCACCTTCAACTCGACCGCGCAGAAGTGGATAACCGCCGCGGTCTTCGGCTCGGGCCCCAATTATACCTGGTCGGCCGCGGCGCCTCCGCTGACCGACAATAAGAATTACGACCTGCAGGTTGTCGCCGAAGACCTGTCCGGCATGGTTATGCCGCTGGGGGGGGCGGTCGTGATACGGTACGACATAACCCCGCCGGTCTCAAGACCTGTTACCCCTGCCGACGGCAGCTTTCTTAAGGAGCTGGTCTCCGTTACCGGCACCGCGCAGGATCTGTATTCCAACCCGTCCGGAGTCGCGGGCTCCCAGATAAAGATACAGCGCCCGGACGGCAATTATTGGAACGGCGCCACCTGGGCCTTGCCGGTGTTCTGGCTCACGGGAGTGCCAGGCAGCTCCTGGACCAAAAATACGCAGCTGCCGCCTTCGGATAACCTGACCGGCCTGCAGGACGGATTGTCTTATACCGTGCAGACCCGCTCCTACGACATAGCCGCTAACACGCAGACCGTGTACCTGGCCGGCAACTCTTTCACTTTCGACGTTTCGAGTCCCACCGCTTACGTGTCGCTGCCGCTCAACGGCTCTCGGAAGATCTCGCTGCCGCTGGTTTCCGGTACCGCCGCCGATGCGTTTAATGTCGATTTCCCGCGGATACGCGTCTATGACGCCGGGACAGGAAAGTACTGGATGGAGGGAAGCGGCTCCTGCGGCGGGGTCGCGCTGCCGGGCTGGGTGGGTTTTACCGACGGCTGTTCGTCCTTCCCGGAGATCTGGAACGTGGCGCTGGACTCCGCCGCCGCCGGCGGCAGTTTTAACTGGCGCTACGATTCCTCCTCGCTCGCGTGGCCTAACCGCGACAATGAACTGCGCGTGGAGGCTAAGGTCACGGACCGCGCCGGGAACTACTCGGTGGCGTCCTCCACTTTTAGTTTCGACGATGTGGCGCCTTCCTCGCGGATAACATATCCGCCGGCGAACGGCGCGCTGTATTCCTCCATGACGGCTATAGCCGGCACCTCGTACGACCTGACCTCGGCTATAAGCAACGTGCAGATAAGGATGTGGTATCTGTCCGGCGCCAGCACCTATTACTGGCAGCCTATAACCCCGCACTGGTCGGCTTCGGATACCGGCTGGTGGCCGATAGCTAACGGGCCCGGGGGCAAGGATACGACCAACCCGTGGAGCTACACCAACTCCGATTTTGCCAATCCCGGCGCCGGGAACTATGCCTGGAAAGAGGGTACGCACGACGGCGGCAACGGCAAGACTTTTTATCTCGTGACGAAGGCCGTCGACGCCGCCACCAATAACGAGACTTTGTTCAGCACCCGCACCTTTGTGTTCGACAACGTGCCGCCGCTTTCGGCGCCCGTGCAGCCCGGCGTAGATACTTCATACAACAATCTGCCGGCGATATACGGCACTTCGGTCGACGCCGTGACTACGGTGGCCTCCGCGAGGCTCTCCATCCTCAGCCAGGACGAGCCGGAAGGCCCCAGGTATTTTAACGGCTCGGTTTTTGCGGACACGACGGAGACCTGGCTGCCGATACTGCCCGGGGACCTTTTTACGTCCTCCTGGACTTACGCTCCCGGCCTGCTGTCCTTCACCTCCGGCCGGCATTATATCATCAAGTCCTCCGCTACCGACTCCATCGGGAACGTGCAGAGCGCGGTCGGGCAGTCGCGCTTCCTGTTCGACCAGCAGGAGCCGCATTCGGCCGTGGTCCTTCCTGAAAACACTACGGTCAACAAAGACGATCAGGCTATTCTCGGCAATGCCTCGGACCCGGGCTTTACCAGCGGCATAAACGGCACCGGTTCCGGAGTCTATCCCAGCCTGGCCTGGCATCGCGGTAAAATAGAAACCCTGGTTTTCAGGGATACAGCCCCCTTCCTGGCCTCCAACGGGCCCGTAGTCTCCGGCGGCTATGACGATTCCGGCTATTTCTGGAACGGTTCGACCTGGACGCCTTCCGCCGGGGCCCCCGTCTGGACGACGGCCCAGTTCACCGATTCCTTCGGCAACTGGCAGTACACCGGTCTGGTTTGCGACAACCCCGCCGAGCGGGCCGCCCACACCTGCTGGGTGCGCGGCGACTCCTACGTTTCCTGGGTGCGCGTGACGGATAACGCCGGCAATATGCAGACGAGTATAGAGCAGGGGCCCAAGTTCTATATCGCCGATCCGGCCCAGAGTTTCCTTGTTACCGTGGACGCCGATCCGATGACGGCCGGGTCCGACCCGAATATGACAGTGGAAGCCAGGGACGGCGCGAACGGGACCGGCAATACGGCCCGCGCCTACCAGGGCACCATCAATTTCTACGTCGACGGAGTCCCCGGCGGCCCCGAGGTCATGAACACCGACCCGGTGCCGGATAATTATCACGGCCTGCCGCCGCGCTACACCTTCCTGCCCGGTGATTACGGCGTGAAGACTTTCCCGGTGCGTCTCCGTAAAGCCGGCGCCCGGGCGCTGCGCGCGGAAGACCGCTCTAACTCCGCCATCTTCGGCTCGCGCAGCGTGACCGTAACCCCCGCCGCGGCGGACCGCGTGCAGGTAATAGCCGATTTCGACCCCTCCGGCCAGTTGCCGTTCCCGGGCCGCACCGAGCTGGGCGTGGAAGGCAGTACCGGTGTTCCGCGGGTTAAGCCCGCGGGCTCAAGCGTGCCGTTCCTGCTGCAGGTTACCGATAAATACTGGAACCTGGTGGTCTCCTCCGCCGCCCGGGTCTATGTGACGGATACCGACCTGAACAACAACAACATTTCCCACGACGGCTATGTCAATTTCGTGGGTTCGACCACCATCTACAGGACTTTGGTTTCCGCCTCTCCTTCGGGCTGGGCCGTTTCAGCCACGGAGCAGGGCCTTTACGTCAACGAGCGCAACCCGTCCACCAGCGTGCCGGTGGTGTCCCAGACCGCGGACCGCCTGCTGGCGCTCTTTCCGGGCGAGACCCGCGTGCAGGGCAAGTGGGACGTCCAGCCCTACGGCAAGACCGGGACCCCTTCCGGCCTGCTGGCCGGCGCCACTTTCCAGGCCGCTGTTTACGGGGTGGACGAGTACTATAACACCGACACCGCGGCCGGCTTCAAAGTCTACGCCTCCATCCCGACGGACCCCTATGACAGCGACCCGTCTCCGGGCACCCTTGCGGCAGGCGTCACTTCCTTTATTTTTACCCCGGTGGTGGCCGCGACCCATACCATAAAGGCGGAGAGCTCCTCGCTGCCGGCCGCGACTTCAGTGTATTATACTCCGGCCCCGGCGACGATCTGGTGGAACCGCCCGGCCAAACTGCAGCTGATAGCCCCCGGCCAGTCGCTTGTTCCCGGCCTGCCGCCTTATGACGCTGATCCTGCAACGGGCGGTAAGTCAGGCGCTCCGGACGCGCTGACGGCAGGCTCCACCGCGCAGATGGCGGTCTATCTGGTGGACGAATACTATAACGTGGTGAAGGGAACCACGCCTTTCATGGCGGTTTCTTCCAACACGCCGCTGGTGCAGATTGATTTCCTTAACGACGCCAATATACAGCTGCGGGGCATGCACGAGACTCCCTATCGCCGGAGCCTGATAGCGGGGGCGACTAATTTCAGCGTGATCCCGGTGACCAGGAACCTTTCCCCCGGCCTGTCCGTCCGGGTGGCCGATACCGGCCAGCCCTTTGGCACGCGGTTCAGCACCGACACAGTGAGCGGCTTGATCGTGAATCCGGCTTCAGCTCAAAAGCTGCTGCTGCTGGTGCCTTCCGAGACTCCGGCGGAGGGCGTTCTCAGCGGTAAGACCGGCACGGCCGGCCCGCTGACGGCGGGTACGACCTATACAATTACCGTGCGGGCCGTGGATATTTACAACAACCTCACTCCCGCAGACGGCCGCATCGTCAGGCTTTACTCCAACGACATCTATGCCGTGCACCCGCCGGCCCAGTCGCTGGCCGGCGGCATAGCCGAGATAGAGGGCTTTATGCCCAGCGCCGCCACCTCGAACCTGGTGATAGACGCCGTCGACTATGACAGCATCCCGGCTAAGCTTTCCACCGGCACCGACTCAGGCATAGTCGTGGACCCGGGAACGGCTTCCCGCCTGATAATACAACTGCGCGACCAGTACCTTGTGCCCGGCAAGGTTATTGCGCCTTATGGCGTTGAGGGCGGCATTTCTACACAAACGGCCGGTATTCCCTTTGACGCGCAGGTTTACGCGGCCGATTCCCGCTATAACCGGGTTCCGGGCTCCGGGTTGAATAAGACCATACGCGCAACTTCGGACGACCCGTTCGCGAACGTGCCGTTTACGAGCGGTTCAGGCGACTTCGGCATGACGGGCGGCAGCGTTACCGTCAGCAATATCGATCTCCGCACAGCCGGGCAGAGGACTTTGACGGTTACCGACTGGAGCGGGAGTAACCCCCAGCTGGGGAACATCACCAGCAGCGGTTTCCTGCTGATCCCCAATACGCCCACCAGGCTGCGCGCGCTGCTCCCCGGTGAAAGCCGCGTGGCCGGTTCCACCGGGAACGGCCGCTCCGGCGCCGCCGCCGGCCAGAAGGCGGGTGTCTCCTTCACCGTTACCGTGGATATTACGGACGCCTTCTGGAACCTCACCCCCGGGGCCAGCCAGGAAATAAGACTTATAACCGACGATCCCTCTGCCGTGGTAACCCCGGGCTCCCAGGTGATAATCGGCTCGGCTGCTTTTACGGTTGCGCCCGTAAGGGCCGGCAGCACCGTCTTAAGGGCGGAAATGGTCCCGCCCGGGCTTGACGGAGGTCCCACTCTGTCCGAGGATATAGCCACGACGGTAAACGTGGCCCCCGGCGTGCCGCGCCGCCTGCTGTTGCTGCTGCCGGGCGAATCGTTCAGCCAGGGCTCGGCGAACGGCAAAGCCGGGGTTCCGGAGACAACCAGCGCGGGCAGTTCGGATTTCAAGGTGCGCGTGGGCGTGGTGGACGATTACTTTAATCTTGTGCCCGGCAGGCCGGCGGACGTGAAAGTCAAGACGCCCACCGACATCTACGCGCCGGCGGTCAGCACCGCGTCCATCGATATCGCCTCCGGCTACACTACTGACCAGATCTACGTAAGCATGCGCAGGGCGGCGACGCATTACCTGGCCGCTTCCGACTTCGGCTCCTCGGGTCTGTCCGATTCTCCGCAGTCCTCCACTTTTACCGTGCGGCCCGCCGCTCCGGTCGGGCTGCAGCTGCTGCTGCCGGGCGAGACGGCTGTGCCCGGCTCCGGCAACTATCCTTCTGGCGGAAAAATTCTGAGCGCGTCCACGCAGACGGCCGGCACGGGCTTCAGCGCCACGGTAAATCTGGTGGACAAATACATGAACGTCTATCAGGACCTGTCGGTCGGGCCTACCGTCTACCTTGTCACTTCCGACACTTATGACATCGACCCCGCCAGCGCGCCTATGAGCTACGGCACGCTGCAGGCGCCGCTGAATCTGGTTACAAAAGCTAACCCCGCTTCTGTTAAAGTGTACTCTGTCGGCCTCGCGGATAACTATGTCTGCTCCGGCAACCCGGGCGACGCCGGCACTAATGTGGGCGAGTGCCGCATGGACGACGCCGCTTCTAAGGTTTCCTTCAGGGTTTATGCCTCTACCGCGGTGCGCCTCGAAGTCGTGCTGCCCGGGCAGACCCTGGTGGAAGGGAAGTGCGCCGGCGGACCCTGTAAAAATACTGCGCTGGACTGGCCCGGCCGCAGCGGCCCTCCGGCGCAGCATACCATAGGAACCGGGTCGCTTTTCGCCCGGGTTTACCTCACCGACATGTTCTTTAACAGGGCCACTGAGGGGTCAGGTTCGGCGCAGGACACCAACCCCGCGGCCGTAATGCCGGGAGTGCGCGTCACCATGCCCGGCGACCCTAAAGGCGTCGTGCCTGCCGTACAGACTCTTGCCAACGGCAGCGCCGTGTTCGAGCTGGACACGCGCACCTCTATCAGCACCTACACCGTGCTGGCCGCCACCTCCGCGACCTCTTCGGTCTATTACCAGTCCGGAATTTCTACCCTGACCGTCAACCCCGGCCCGGCGGCCGGCATGGTTTATGTGGTGACTTCCACCACCGTGGTAGCGGGCACGCCTTTTTCGGCGCTGCTTTATGTAAAGGACGCCTACGACAATATCTGCTCCACGGGGCCCAACGTCTACCTCGGCACCGCCGCTTTTGTCGTTACCGCCCAGAGCAACCATCTTCAGGACCCTGGGCTGACGGCTCTGTCCACCACTTATTATTCCGCTGACTTCGGCGTAAAAAACCTGGTTAACTGGTTTACGCTGCGCAAGGCCGGCATCGACTTTATCGGCGCGCATGACCAGTCCAGCCAGTCCGTCGGCGTGAGCCCGCTGTTAAGCCTGTACGTATTAGCGGGCCCTCCCGCCGTCTACCACGTCAGCCCGAACTCCGATGTCGAGGTTCCCGCCGGTTACAATACAACGGAGGGCCGCGGCGTGCAGGTGCTTACCGCCCAGCTCACCGACACCTTCGATAACAATATCTCTTCGGCCGGGCTGCCTGCGTATGTATCCGTAGCCGAGGTTTACGGCTCGACCGGCGTGCTGCAGTACAAGAGCGGGCTGAGCTGGACCGATGTCAATGTTTCCACGCTGGTTTATACGGATGCCGCGGGCGGGGTAGGTATTTCAACTCCGCTGGCTTACCAGGTCTCGAGCAAGGCCGGTGATTGGGCCCGCGTGTGGGTCGGGACCTTCACGCTTGATCAGGCGGCATACGGCAGCTACGCCGCAGCCAGGCAGAATCTTAGCGGCCAGCTTATCACCACCGGCGGCGTGCCTTCCAAGCTGGTCTATGTCTCCAGCCAGGCCGAGGCTATGGCCGGGATAAAGGAAATGGCCGGAACGGGCGCGTCCTTCACGGTGGAGCGCCGCGACGACTGGGACAATGTGACCAAGCAGGGGCAGACCGACGTTTCCCTGAACCTGCCCGCGGAGCAGGTGGCGGTGCATACCGGGCTGGGCCGGGTCATGGGCACTCCCGTCAGCGCGGGCGATTACGGCTTCCGCGATACGGCTAACGAGTTGTTTGTTTCCGCCGTCACCATACAGCCGACCCAGAGCAGGGCGTCCTTCCGCTATCACGACAGGACTTCCTCCTATTCCGGCTTGTCCCCGGATAAAAACAGTTACGAGGGCGGCAGGCCCGGCTACTGGCAGCTGGAGGCCAGCTTCGGCGACGGCAAGAGCGCTAACAAAACTACGCATCAGCTGCGCGTCAACCCGGCGGAAGTGGCCCAGGTGGCTTTCGGCAACGCTCCGCGCTCAATGACAGCAGGGAAGATCACGAACATACTTGGCGACGCTCAGGCGTTCAAGGCCGAGCTGCGGGACCTGTTCAGCAACCCTTCCGTGGCCACGGTGCCGGTGCAGGTGCTGCTCTCCACCTATACGCGCCAGGCCTCTAGGCTGAACGATTCGTTCTCCTTCTCGGCGTCAAGCGGCATCGCCTTCGGCGCCTTTCCGCCGGTATTCGCCTCTACGGTATCTTATGTGGCGATACCGCTCAATGCCTACGCTACCGCTTTTTATTATCTTGACACCACGGCCTCCGGCGTCTATGCCTCCTCGGCCGCGCCGGTCAGGCCCATCCTGAAGCTTTCCGTGCCGGAGAGAGAGAGCTGGTTCGCCTCTACCCAGTCGGTTACGATCCTGCCGGACATAACTTCCCGCATCAACGTAAGCCAGAACGCCGGTCAGATACTGACGGCGGGCGTGATCTCGCAGCGGTTCATGCTGTCCATAGAGGATATTTACGGCAATCCCACCCCCCTGATGAGCGGGCAGGAGGATTCCGTCGGCGCCGGGGTCGCTTTTGCCCTGAACTCCACCTCTCTTGGCGACGTGAAATTCGCCGCTCCCGACGCGGTCGGCTTTGTGTCCAAGCCCGGCACGGCCAGGATGTCGCTGGAGCAGGCTTCCACCAGCTTCTATCTGATAGATACCCTGACCTCCTCGCCCACGCACCAGTTGACCGTGAACACCAAGCTGGTCAGGAATTGGATCCCGGCCGTTTCCTCTTATACCGTCAGGCCGGCGCAGCCGGACCATATGCTGTTCTATACCCCGCCGCGCCGCCTGGTGGCCGGCACTACTTTGCAGTATGAAGGCTTTTCCGTCGGCCCGCCCGCCGCGGCAGGCGTATCCACAACTACCGTATTAACCGTGGTGCTCAGGGACCGCTACGAGAACAATACCACCACCTCCGCGGATGTTACGGTGCGCTTCTCGTCGCTGCGGAACACTACCCGCGGCGGCGTGGACCCGTCCTCGCCGGTGCTTTCCACGAACCCCGCCTGGAAGTCGCTTATTAGTACTGTTTCCCTTAACATCCCGCCGGGTTACTCTTACGCCAGCATTTACGTCTGGGACACTCAGGTGGGCACGGCCACTATCATCGCCAATGCCGGTATCTCCCTCTACGGCGTGACGCTGCCGGCCATAAGCCAGGGCCAGTATATCACTCCCGACGTCGCTACCTATTTCACGCTTCACCACAACTACACGCTGAGCAGTCCGCTGCGCGTGAACTCTCCCGGCTACCTGACCGTGCGCGCCCGCGACCAGTTCGGCAACATAGCCACCGGCGATGCCATGAACGGCAGGTATTATACAGGCAAGATAAAAATGTCCGCCAACGGGAAGGGCTGGTTCGATCTGTGGGCTTTTCCTCCGCCGAATACTACCGACTACACCTTCACTCCGGACGACCGCGGCGAGCACCAGCTGCTGGTGCAGGATACGTTAGTGGAGTCACTGAAGGTGAACGCGACCGATTACAATACCCCCGCGATCTTCGGCTATACCGGCGACAGCGGCCGCGGCGGCCTGACGCAGTACTCCAGCGCGGACGTAGTGCTGGCCGGTCTCGTGGTGACCCCGAGGGATATCGCGCCCGAGGACCCGATGCCGGCAGCCAAAACTTCTATCGGCATAACCAGGTCAGCCATCTACCAGGGCGACGGCGTCACGACCGACGCTCCCGCCCCGGTGCCTATACTGCGCCTCACTATGCAGACCTTCCCGACAGGCGCGCCGTCGGCTTCGATGAAGTCGGTGCTGGTTAAGAACTCCGGCACGCTGCCCTACTCGGACATAGTCCAGATAAATATGTACGCCGACAGCCTGACGGCCGGCGTCCCCGGCCTTTTCGACGGTGAGACCGTGCTCAACGGCTCGCCGGTGGATACCTTCATGTCCTCGGGCACCTACGACACCGGGCTGACGGGCTGGAAATTCGAGGACCTCAATGTTAAGGTCCCGCTGGCCTCCATAGTCTCCAGCCTCGTGCCCCGCAATTTCTTTTTCGCGGTGCGCATGTCGACAGCGGCCGCTACGCCGAGCAACTTCGCGCTGGTCATGGACAGCCCGGAATTCGTGGTGCTGAATTCCACCCTGGTGGGCGTGGCTTATAATAATTTCCCGATAGCGACCTCCACCGCGCCGGTGCGCAACACGCCGGCCATCGTCCATATCAAAGGCACCGACATAGGCGCCTGGTGGAAGTCCGGCACCGACGCCGCCCAGTCAGCCTATGTAGAGCAGGGGCTGGACCGCGCCGGTTTCCTGGCCATCCAGGCCTGGACGGAGAACTTCGTCGGCACGATAAGGTCCTTCAAGATAATCAAGACCGGCTCCGGCTCCGGCGCGGACCTGCTGAGCGTGCGCCTGTTCCTCGACGACAACGGCAACGGGACCTTCGACAAGGCTCTGGACAAAGAGGTGACCGACCCCTCCGATCCGCCCACTTACAACTCCTCCGATCCGGGGACCTTCGTGCTGCCGCTTTACAACCCCACCGTGGACGGTATGGTCACCGTAAGCACCCGCACGTACTTCGTGGTTTACGAGTTCGCCCCGAACGCCGCCGCTTCCCCTATGCCGCTGTCCCCCGACACCATGGTAACCCACGGGGCCCGCCTTGAAACTTCGGCCGTCAGCCTGCTGGACGGCGTGGTCGGGGCTTTCGCCCCCATCGTTTCCTCCATCGTGCCGCTGTACGCCACCTCGGACATGGTTTATCTGTTCGACGTCAACAATTCCGCTCCGAACGGCTTCAGCAAACCCTCTTACGTGACGCAGAGCGACGTGAATAAGGTCGTGGCCCGCCTCACGCTGAAGATAAAGGACACCAGCGGTTCCGCGGTCTGGCGCGGGCTCAAGCTGGACCGCTGGGTGACAGCCTCCGAGAACGGCGACACGCCGGCCTGGAACAAGGTCACCGACGTTACTAAGATAAATCTCTGGTACGATTCCACCGGCGACGGCCTGCTGGAGACCACCACCACGGTGAAGGATACCGAGGTGGCTCTGCCGGGCTCCCAGCTCCGGACCTTCCCGTACGACGCGCTCAGGCTCCCGCTGAAGCTTGACGACACGGGCATCCGCGTCAACGATATCCAGAAGTTTTTCCAGGCCGACAGCCCTTTCCCGCGCGCGCCGGGCAGGCTGATAATCAACGACGACCAGGAAGATCCCGCGCTGAAGGAAGTCGTCTACTACTCCACCGTCAACGTGCTTACCAACACTTTCAGCGGGCTTACCCGCGGCGCGGAGGGCACCTCCGCAGTAGCCTGGGCCAGCGGCACCGTGGTGTCCGGCCAGGCCGTGCTGCCGCTGATAGGCGAGAACGGCAGCCTGGACGGCCAGGTCATTTACACCACGCCCAAGGATTACTTCGTCACCTATGACATAAGCCCCCTGGCTTATGCCTCGAATTTCTCCTATCTGGGCATGGCCATACGCTCCACGGACTACTTCTATATCGATTCGCCCAAATTCATGAGTCCCGCCAATATTGGCGTCATGAGCCCCGGCAAGACCCTTTCGCTGATAGGCCGCGTGGCGGAATATCCCGACGCCGTCATCGTAACGGCCACCGATACGATCACCGGGGATACGCTGCAGCAGAAGGCCGTCGACCAGGCGATATTGACCTTCACCATAAAGACCGGCGTGTCCGACGCGGTCTGGCGCTGGATGATGGTTTACGCCACCGGCACGGTGGTTAAGGAAGCCACCGCCATGAACGACGTCACTACGGTGAAGATCTGGTACGACAAGGATAACAACGGCGTCCTGGGCGCCGGCGACGAAATGATCGGCTCCGGCGCCTTCGGCAACACTATCTTCGGCCCGCTGGCGGCCAGAGTGGAGGTCGCTCCGCAGCGCGTGGTCACTTCGGCCGAAGCTAAAGCGGACGCGCTCTCCCAGCGCTACTTCATCACCTACGATATAAAAGAATCGGCCATGCCCAACGACGCGCTGGGCAATACGCGCTACCTGGGCGCCTACCTGAAGACCGAGTCCTTCCCGCAGAACAGCCCCGGGACGGAGGATCCTTCCAAGAACTCGATCTCTCTCCCGAATTACTTCTCACCGGCGGATTCCAACCTGACCTTCTCCTCCAGGGCCAGGGAGATCATCTCCGCCCCCAGCACCGTGACGGTGCTGACCGAGCCGGTCTTCTCTCCCGGGGGGGGGGCATCCGAGCTTTCCACGCGCCTGGCGCAGGATATCTTCGGCGGGCTTCCCTCAGGCACTACGGACTCCGCCTGGCTGGTGGTTTCCACGGCCGGACTCCCTTCGTCCGGCTACCTCGTGGCGGACAACGAGATAGTGCGCTATTATGGCACCGCCAACGGCGCGCTGACTACGGTCATCAGGGGCGCTTTCAACACGGCGGCCGTCGGCCACAGCTCCAATACCCTGGTCGGCGGCATGGTTTCCCAGGGCACGGAAAATTTCCCCTACATGAAAATGACGATCACGACTTCCGGCTACGGCGTCCGCTGGCGCGGCTTAAGGCTGTTCCGCAAGCTGCCCGCCGGCCTCTACGGGTACGATTCCGACGTCGGCATGATAAAGATCTGGAAGGATAACGGCAACGGCGTATTCGACCGCGACTCCGGCAGCGGCACGAATACCGCCGACGTGCTGGTAGGTTCCGGGCGCTTCGGCGTGGGCGACTTCACGGGCAGGGCGACCATTTACGTGGTCGACCCGGCCCTTATCAACCAGGATTACGTGGTAGTAAGCAACGCCCCCACCGTGTTCTTCGTGACCATGGATATCGCCGCGACTTCCAGGTTCTCCCACGAGAAGCTGACGCCGCAGAACGACGTGCTGGGCATCGAAGTCCCGTCCGAGACCAACTTTATCTTCGGGCCGGACAACTCCGGCCACAGCGCGAAGTTCCTGACGCCGGCCGAGGGGCCCGTCACCGTGGTGATGCCTACGCTCAACAATATTCTGCTTACTCCGGAAGACATCTCCCCGGCGTCGGTAGTGCAGAACGACAAGAATGTCGGCGTGCTGGTCATGCGCATGCAGGCGGATAAGACCTCCGCGCAGGTCGAGGCGATAAAGCTGAGCCGCCGCGGCACCGCCAACGATTCGGACATCGACCTGATAAAGGTCTGGAGCGATTCGAACGGCAACTGCCTGCTGGACTCCGCGGATACGTCCACCACCACTATCGGATTTTATCCTAACCTTATGAGCTACGGCAACGAGGCCTACTCTTCCGGCACCGTCAATATAGCGCTGAAGACGGCTATCAACGTCACCACCACGCCGTCCTGCGCTTTCATAAGTTACGACATCTCCCAGTTCGCCCTGGTGGGTTCCAATGCGGGGCTTACGATAAATTCGGCGGCGGATTTTGTGATAAGCAGCCCCCACACTATCTCTCTTTCAACCTGGCCCGTCAGCACCCTGCCGATGCCGGTGGCGGAGATCCCGTCCAAAGTGGCGCTGGGCGCCAACGATATGGCGGCCGCGCTGGTGCAGACCGGCGGCGTGACCCAGGCGCAGGCCGGGGTGCCCATGGCCCGCTTTAATCTGGCCACGGAGGCCGGCAACGCCCGCTGGAGCGCCATAAAGCTGCAGCGCACCGGCGCTTCCAACGACCCCACCACGCCCTTCGGCGTGAACACCGACGTCAAGTTCGTCTCCATCTACCAGGACTCCAACCAGAACGACCTGTTCGACGCCGGCGACACGAACATCTCGGAGGCCGCGACCTCGCTGGCCGCGCTCTTCACTTCCACCGACACCGTTCCGTTCCGGCTGGTGGTGCAATCCACTGCCGGCTTCCCGTCCGAAGGCCGCCTCTATCTCAGCGACTCCGAACTTGTCTCCTACTCCGGCAGCGGCACCGCCCCTTCCGGAAAGCCGTACCTGAATATCATTTCAAGGGGCGATAAACTGGGCTCTCTCGCGACACCGCTCATTACCCACCCGGCCCTGTCCGCCGCGCGCAAGGTCGACCTCTTCGACCAGGATAATCCGCTCAACACCCAGATGTCGATCACCCTCTCCCAGGGGCAGACCTTAAGCCCGCTGCCGCAGACTTATTTCGGCGTGTACGACATAGGCGAAACTGCCGTTAAGTCCAATAAAGTGGGCCTGATGGTGCGCGATAAATCCTGGCTGGTAGTCAATATTCCCCACGACGTTTCACCCAGTATCTATATGGGAGTGACCAATACGCTGCCTAAGGGCTCCTATTCGGACGCCTATCCGTTCAGCTCCAGCCTGGTGCCTGTACAGTCCGTAACGCTCGCGGTGACCGGCTCGGACGTCGCGCCCAAATCGGTGGAGAAGAACACCCGGAACGTGCCGATGCTGACCTTCAGCCTTTCCACGCTGTCCGACTACGTGGCCATAGGCCAGATCAGTTTCGCGCAGGCCGGCAGCATCAGCGGCGCGACTGCGGGCTACGGCGACGGAGACCTCACCGGCGTTTCCCTCTGGAAGGATGACGGCGACGGCGCTTTCAACCCTATAACGGACTACCGTCTGGGCTATACGATGCATTCTGCCACCAACCCGTTCAAGAACGGCATCGTGGTGAACATAAAGGACGGCAACCTGCCCTACCTGGTGATTTCGACCGGCGCGGTCATCATACACCTCACCTGCGACATCAGTTCGTCCACCGATCTCTCCAACTCCGACACCATGGCGCACCTCGTCAGTCTGTCGCTGAGCGCCTTTGCCGACCTGCACGGTCTGAGCGGCCTGCCGCTTACCGCCGGCCAATATCTGACCGACAGCTACCCGATGACGTCCAACCAGGTGTTGATCTCTCCGGCCATTATTCCCCTGACGCCGGTTTACAGCCCGGTGATGGTGGCTTCCAACGGCTACCCCGCCTTCGCTAAGCTGGATGCCGGCGGCAACGTGGTAACGGGAGCCGGCAATATACCGCTGGCCGATGCCAGCCGCTGGATCTACAATAAACCGCCCGCCGGCTGCGCCGCCGGAGAGCCGCTGATAGATATAAACGGGGACGGCATCCCGGACAACCTGGACTTCTACGGCACCGGTAAATGCCGCAATATCAGCCTCAATAACTCCGGCCTGCCCTCGTTCGACATAGACGGGGATAATTTCCTGGACTTAGATACCAACATGGACTATGTGCCGGACCGCGTGATAGACGACGGCGCCGGCAAGCCGCTTTATTTTGTCGGCGACAACGTTAAAAATTCCAAGCTGCTGCTGGCTGTTTCCGATCTTGGCGCCGTGCCCTCCGTCTGGTCCGCCAAAGCCACCGAGCTGTCGGCGATGTGGAGCCCGGCCTCCGGGCCCGTGGTCTCATACGAGCTCTCGCTCGGGGACAGCTTCTCCGATCCCACCGGGATAAAGAACTCCTGGCAGCCGGCGGGGACGGCGCTGTCCGGCAAGGTTACCAACGTGGCCCTGTCGCCCGGACACTTTACCCGGCTGGTCAGCCGCATAGACATTAATTCCTCCTCCTTCACCGTGCAGTCCACCGAAGGGTTCTCCGACGAGGGTGTAGTGTATGTAGGCAATGAGATAATGCTGGTTAATAAGCTCGATGCCGTCATGTTCAAGATAGTCGAGCGGGGCGTGCAGGGCTCCTTCAAGGGGTTCCATACCTCCTGGGGAGAGACCGTTTCCGACCGCGGCTATGTCATGTCGGTGCGCGGCGTGATGGCCGACGGGCGCTATGTCCCTAACGTGAACGGGATGCCGATAATGATCTACCGCATAGACACCACCTATCCCACAACGCCCGGCGCCCCGGAGCCGCAGGTGGCCATGGGCCAGGCTTCAGGGCAGGCTTACACGCTCAAATGGGACTCGGCGGTGGACGCGGAATCCAATATTATGTCCTACGAGGTACAGGAGCGCGTCGGCATCAGCCCCGCATGGAAGACGGTGGCGGCCATCCCCGGCTTCAAGACGGGCGGAGCCATAAATAACATTTATACGATCGGAGATACTTCGGTGCCGGGAGAAACGCCGAGGCTGTTGGGCACTTATTACACCTACAGGGTGCGCAGCTGGAACTTCGCCGGACAACACTCGGAATGGTCTCCTGTTTCCACCCCGGCCGGAACTACCATAGGCTCGGAATTGCTGAGCAATCTTTCCAGTTATCCGAACCCCGTGGACCTGCGCAAGGGCGGGGTTGAAGGAAGGGTTGATATCGTTTATATCTTAAATGATAATGCCGAGGTGTCGATGACGATCTATGACCTCCTTGGCTACGTGGTGCGCGAATTTAAATTCTCAAGCGGTTCGGAAGGCGGCAAACCGGGGACGAACCATGTGCTCTGGAACGGTCAGAACGGCCTGGGCGGGACCGTGTCGAAAGGCGGCTATATAGTGCGCGTAAAAGCCTCCAGTCCCAAAGGCAGCAAGGTAATAATGCGCAAGATAGGTGTGATACACTAGGGAGGGGGCGCCAGTTTCCGGTGAGCCGGGTTGCCAGTCCGGAGACCGGCAACCGGCAGTCTGGCGGCAAGGCCTTGACTTGTCAAGCCCTGCCCCCTTGACAAACTGTTTCTATCTGCTATACTATTAATGCCGTAAATCTGTAATTTATTCGCAATGCAGTATTGTTACGATAATAGCAAAGCCGGTTAAAGCCGGCGGCGCAAAGTCAAGACCCGCTAAGTGAGCGGGGGTCAGACTACCGAAAACGATGAAACGCATTATTTGTAATGCATTTGCCCCCGTGGCCGTATGGGCTTTCCTGAAGCGTGTAATGCGCTTCAGCCCCGCCGCGGGTTTTTCTATTTCCGGCAAAGCGCGGAAAGGCCTGTTCTTCGCGCTCCTGCTCCCTGCCTTCTCCGCTCTCCCTTCTCCTCTGCTGTTCGCCCAGTCGGGCGGCCAGCCGGGGCAGTTCATGTCTTACGGCGCCGGCGCGCGCGGCCTCGGCATGGGCGGCGCTTTCTTCGCGGTGGCGGACGATGCCTCGGCCTCCTACTGGAATCCCGCCGCTCTTACTTTGCTGGAGCGCAAAGAATTTTCCGCCATGCAGGCCTCGATGTTCGCCGACACCACGCTTAACTTCTTCACCTACGCGCACCCTACGACCAGCAGGGGTACCTGGGCTGTAAGCCTGACGCAGCTCAAATCGGTGGGCTTTGAGAAGCTTTCTATTACCGCCAACCCCGCAGGAGACGAAATTCTGGACATCAAAAGCCAGGGGACATTCGACAGCGTCGAGCGCGCGCTGGCTTTCTCCTGGGGCCGGGACGTCTCCGAAAAACTGGCTTTCGGCATCATGCTCAAGAACATAAGCCGCACGCTGGACGACTCGTCCGACTCCTTCAACGCCATAGACGTGTCCATGCTGCAGAAGTTCTCCAAAACCTACCGCGCGGCCATCGGCGTGCAGAACGTCTTCTCGATGTCCTCCGGCGATACCGAGGATAAGCTTCCCCTGACTCTCAAGTTAGGCCAGGCGCTGAGCCTTTTCAAGGGCAATCTTATGTTCGGCTTCGATATCCTGAAGCCCCAGAACTCGGCCACCAATTGGCGCTTCGGCGGCGAGTACTGGCTGATGTACTGGGCGGCGCTCCGCTTCGGCGTGATGGGCGCCCCGGGCATACAGGAGGCCGATTTCGGCCTGGGTATAAAATACAAGGATCTCGGCTTCGATGTGGCGCAGGGCGTGCACGCGCTGGGCACCACCACCCGCTTTTCAGTCACGATGCGCATGGGGCAGTCCAATAAAGGCAAGCACGACCGCGAGGTCCGCGAGATAGTCCGCCAGGCCCTGCAGTACTTCAAGTCCGGCTACTTCAACCGCGCCATGGAGAAGCTCCGCAGCGCGATGGACGCCGACCCCGGCAATTCCCAGATACGCCGCATGGTCACGCGCCTGCAAAGCGCCATGAGCTATGTGCCCGACGCTATCGGCGGCGAGGAAGTGCCCACCCTTACCCGCCGCGGCATCATCGCCTATGTGGACGGCAGCGATCTGCGCACCTCGGTCAATGTGCTGCGCCACGCTTTCAATAAGGAGCCCAAGAACGACAACCTGCTCTCGCTGCTGAACATGGTGGAGAAAGAGACCGGGGTGAGCGAACCCACCCGCAAGTCCGAGGGCCCCGAGATCTTCACTTATATCGATCAGCGGACCTACGACGCCCGCCAGGCCATTTACGACGGAAAATATGACCTCGCCATGAAGCGCGCGCAGGACATCCTGGACCTGGAGCCCAGCAACGAGACCGCCCTGGAGATCATGGGCAGCGCCTTCTACCTGATGAACCAGAAAGATAAGGCCAGGGTTATCTGGGAGAAAGTGGCGGAGATCAATCCCGGCAACACCATGGTGAAGACCTTCCTGAAGCAGATCCGCTAAAAGCGGCGGGCCGGGCATTGGGTTGCCCATTCCGCCGCGCAGGAACCCTTGCGTGGTTCCCCCCGAAGCGGGGCCCCCCTCCGCAAAGCGGCTCCAGAGCAACCCACTGCCCGGCCCGTACCCGGGCTAAACCCGGAAGCTTCGGCCCTATTTTATGTTTTTGAAACTATTACGCAATACCGTAAAGATAGAATAACTACTGTATGAGGAAGGCACTATTCGCGGTTCTTTTTGTTTTGCCGGCGCTTCTTGCCGCGCAATCCGTGATGGACGCGTCCCTGATGGAGCGGCAGGACTCCATGCGCCGGGAGACGGAGACCAAGATCAAAAAAGAAATTCTGGACCCGATCCTGGGCGCGGACAGGTCCTTCGTTTTTGCCGACGTGGAGCTTGAGATAGTTTCCAAAAAGGCGGAGCAGAACAAGGAAGGCCTGGGCATTATCCAGAAATACAAGGAGAGGGACCCCGGTCAGACCGCCCCCGACACCGATTTTATCCTGCCCGGCATCCCCAAGCCCAGGTCCGTGCTCGGGGGGGATAGTAAGCGCCCGTCGGCGGCCCTGGGGCAGCAGGCGCAGCAGGCCAAGAACGTGCAGGAGATACGCTATGGCCTTGAGACCGAGATAACCCGCTTCCAGCTTACCGTTATCCATGACGAAACCCTGCCGAAGGACGCCGTTAAGCTCGCCCGCGAGCGCATCGACGATTTCCTTGTTCCTTATAAGATACGCAAGAAGGACGCGCCGACCGTGGCCTTCAAGCCGACTAAATTCAAGGCCGTCAATCCCCTGGACGACCTGAAGCGGCCGGGAGTTTATCTTCCTTTGCTTTACGCCGCGCTTTTCCTTATCCTTCTATTGTTCCTTTTCGGCCCGCTCTGGGGCTTCTTCCGCAAGTACATCAGGGCGCTGATGGCCAAGCCCGGCGCCGAAATGAATATAGATCAGAAGATGGAGGAGGGCGGGGGGGGAGAGGGGGAGGAAGCGGGGCAGACCGAAGGTCACCAGAACATAGACATGACCTATGGGCAGGCGCCGGCGGCGGACGAGGACGAGACTATGAAGAAATTTGAGCCCTTCACTTACCTGACGGCGGAAAACCTGAAGCGCCTGATATACCTTTTCCTCCTGCGCAAAGAGGACCCCTGGGTGATCGCCATCGTGCTGAGCTATATGAAGCCCGAACTGGCCCGGCAGGCGCTTTCCATGCTCCCTATCGAGATGCAGTCCAAAGTGGCGCTGGAAGCGCTCACGGTGCGCCAGGCCACCCGCGAACAGATAGAGGCCATCGACAAGGATATCCGCGAAAGCGTGGATTTTGTTATGGGCGGCATAGAGCGCATGATCAAGATGCTGGAGGAGGCCGACCCCGTCATAAAGCGGAACATCCTTGAGTACCTGAAAACCCAGAAGCCCGACGTCTACGAAAAAATAAAAAAAGCCATACTCATGTTCGAAGACCTCCCCGGCTATTCCGACAAAGATCTGCAGACGATAATAAGGAACGTGGGAAATGAGGATATCGCCAGGGCGCTGAGCAAGGCCGACCCGCAGATCGTGAACAAGTTTTTCTCCAACATGTCGCAGGGCGCCGTCAACGCGATAAAAGAAATAATGGAGTACTCGGGGGAACTCAGCCCCGCCCAGATAGACGAGGCGCAGATAAAAACCCTGGATGCCGTAAAAAAGCTGGAGACGGAGGGGAAAATAACCGCGCGCCAGGGCAACTCGCAGGAAGTCTACATCATAGACGGCGCGGAAATGTCCTCCGGAGACGAGAGACGCCGCAAGTACGAGAGCATGTCCGGCCCCGGGGGCGCGGCGGGCCCCTCTTCAGAACAGGCTGAGCAGGCCGGCCAGTACCTGGCCGCCGGCGTGGAGATGTATAACCGGGGAAAAATACAGGAAAGCCTGCCGTACCTGGAATACTCCGCCTCCGTAAATGCCGGAGAAGCGCGGACCTGGCAGTACCTCGGGGCCGCTTATTACGCCCTGCAGCGGACGGACGACGCCGTTGCGGCATATGAAAAGTACGCCGCCCTTTCAGGCGATCCCGCCGCCGCCGAGTGGCTGGCGGGCTTCAGGCAGCAGGTGGGCAGATAAAAAATAGGGATCGCGGAGAGCTTCCGGCGCTAAGGGCCGGTGAAGTATTCAGTTAACAATTTTTTAACTTAATTGAAATCGGTTTCTTTTAGAATATAGAGGACAAGGCAGCGCCGGGCCGTATCGGGAGCTCTGCTTAACGAACGGCCAGCAACAGCGCGCGCGGACTTTTAATATGGACGACAGGGACCAAAAAATTTCAAAGCCGGGGATGCCGCCGCTTCCTCCCGGCTTTATTAAGCCTAATCTGCCTCAGCCCGCGCAGGCAGGGAGGCCTTCTCTGCCCCCGGGCGCGCCCCAGTTCCCGTCTTTCGGGCAGGCTCCCTTCCCTCCCAATTTTCCGCAGCCAGCCAGGGATACCGGCGCCGAAGAGGCCGGGAGAATAAAAGAAGAGAAGGATAAACTGGAAAAAAAGATAACGGACATGGAAAAGCTCCTGTCCCAGGAAAAAGAAAAAGCGCTGCTCGCCACCCTCAAGAACCAGCAGGACGAGGCCCTTTCCTCTCGCGTGGAATCCTCCCTCAAGGATATCCAGGAGAAGATGCGCCGCGACCGCCGCGACCACGAGGTGGAGGAGGAGAGGCTTTCCCTCAAGGGCAAGATAAAAGAGATGGAAATGCGCCTGGCCCAGGAGCGCGAGACCTGGATGCAGACGCTTAAGAACCAGCTGTCCGAGCGGGAAACCCAGGGCCGCGACGTGGAAGGTCATTTCGTTTACCGCCTGCAGGAGATGGAGCGCCGCTGGCTGGACGAAAAGGCGCAGTGGCAGAAAGAGATCTTAAACCGCGAGGAGACGATCCGCTCCCTCAAGTCGGCGGGCGACCGGCTGCAGAACGTCGAGGACGAGCTGCGCAAGCTTGCGTTCGAAAAGTCGATGACGGAGCGCGAGGCCTCGAAGCTCCGCGACGAGGTGGCCCGCGGCGAGCGCGAGAAAGCCGGTATAGAGTCATATATAAAAATGATCCCCGAGAAAGAAAGGGAGATCGCCGACCTCAGGTCGGAGTGCGTATCGCTGCGGAGCCGCGAGGAGCTTACCCGCCTCGAGGTCCTGCATCGCGATGAAAAATATAATTCCGAGATCGGGCGCCTGCAGGCCGAGCTCGGCACCATTTCCGACCGCAAGAACACCGAGAGGAACGAGGAGCTTGTAAAAGTGCACGCCCGCTTCGAGGCCCAGCTCCAGGAGAAGGACGGCACCATCGCCGAGATCTCCGGCGAAAAGGTCAGGGCGATCTCCGAGCTGGTAAAGATCAGGGGTTTCGTCTCGCGGGTGCAGGCCATCAACGCCGTGCTCGACAAGGAGCGCGGCCAGCTTAAGCTCGATAAAATGCAGCTCGCGCAGAACATGGCCGCCCAGCTGGAGGAGCTGCGCCGCCTGAAGCAGGAGAGCGACGCCCTCATCTCCACCCACCAGGCGGAGATCAAGGCCCAGACGGAAAATTTCAAAGCGGAAATAAGCAGGGTAAAGAACGGATTCGGCGCCGAGCTTGCCTGCAAGCACGCCGAGGAAATGGCCGAGGTGGTCCGCGCCCGCCAGGAAGAGACCTCAAGGCTGGTCAAAGCCCACCAGGAAGAGATCGCCAGTCTCGCCGCAACTCACCAGGCGGAGATCGCCAGTCTCGCCGCGGCCCGCCAGGAAGAGGCCTCAAGACAGGCCGCGGCCCGTCAGGAAGAGATCTCGAAAATGACCGCGGCCCAGCAGGAGGAGATGAAAAAACTGGCTGAAGCCCAGCAGGAAAACTTTTTCAAACATTCCTCCGAGAGCCAGGACGAGTATTCAAAAGCCGCGGCCGGGCGTCAGGCCGAACTGGCCAGGATGGCCGCCGGGTATCAGGCCGAACTGGCTAAGATGGCGGCCGATTACCAGGCCGGGCTGGCCGCGCAGGCCGGGCAGGCCGCGGAGCGCCAGACGGAATTCGACGCGAAAATTTCCCAGATGCGCCAGCAGTACGAGGCCTCGCTGCGGGAAGAGACGGATTCGATCAGGCGCCAGTTCGAGCTCGCGCAGGCCGGGCAGATGCAGGACACCAAAGCCGCCGCATCGGCCGCTCTGGCTTCCGCCCTCAGGCTGGAGATCGAGAACCGCCGCCTTGCGGCCGTAGCCGCAGACGCTGATAAAGCGCTGATCATCAGGACCAAAGACTTGGCGGACCGTCTTGAACGGGCCGAAGCGGAAGCGCTCAAACAGGAAACCCACGCCGCTTCCTCCGCCGCGCAGAAAGCGGGCCTGGAGAAAGCCGCCCGCGAAGCCGGGGAGGAGCGCCAGCGCATCGCCGCCGAATACGCCGCTTTGCGCGCAATGACCCCGGAGCTGGAGGCCCGGAGGGCGGCAGCCGAAGCCGAGGCCGCCAGGCTGGCCAAAGGCTTTAAGGACCTGGAAGGTAAATTAAGGGCTGAAAGCGAATACCGCGCCCGCCTTGAATCCGAGCTGCTGCAGTTCAAGCAGAAACTGCCGCAGCTGGAATACCAGTTCCAGGAAAACGAGAATCTGCTCGAGGCGGAGCGCGCAAGCCTGGCGAACCTTCAGGCCGCGGCCGCCGGGCAGCAGAAGAGCGACGCGGCGCGCATCGAAGAGCTGAAGGTGGAGCTGGAGATATACAAGGCGCTCGAGGATTCTTTCACCGAAAGGCTGAAATGGACGCTGAAGGGCAAAAAAAAAGAATAGCTGAGCGGTGAAAATGTTTCCGTTCCCGGCCCGCCGCCCCGTTATTCGCTACCTCCCCGCCCCTTTAAGTATAATTATCCAAATGATAAAACTTGAAAAACTCAACGGCTCGATGGTGGTGGTCAACGCTGAGCTTATCGAAAGCGTGGAGGCAACTCCGGATACCGTCATAAATCTCGCGACCGGAAACAGATTCCTGGTCAAAAATCCGGTGGACGAGGTTATCGCGAAGATCGTCGAGTACAAGAAAAAAGTTTATTCCGAGCGCAAGTGCGTGAACCCGCTCGAGGGTTTTGAAAAAAAATAACGGCGGGCTGTTGCCGGCCGCGGGTCTTCGGCCGGCGGTCGAAAAAGCGGTATTCCCTGCCCCTGGCAACTGACCACTAACGACTGACGGCTTTCCCGGAGAGTTTATATGGATATCGCTACATTCAGCGGCATAATAGTCTTTTTGGGCTTCGTATTCGGGGCCGTCTATCTGGGCGAGGGCAGAGCGGGCTTCCAGCCCCTGCTCAACATCGAGGCTTTCCTGATAGTCATGGGCGGCACTTTCTGCGCCCTGCTGGTCAATTATCCGCTGTCGTCCGTCATCGGCGTGACCAGGGTGCTCAGGAAGGTTCTCGCCTCCAAAGGAGAGGACACTTCGCGCCTGGTCTCTACTTTCGTCGCCCTGTCCCAGAAGGCGAAAAGGGAAGGCTTCCTGGCGCTTGAGACGGACGCGAAGGCTATAGACAATGATTTCCTCAGGCGCGGCGTGCAGCTTGTCATAGACGGCGCCGACCATGAGTTCATCCGCAACATGCTCGAGACCGAGCTGGATTTTATAAGGGAGAGACACAAAGCGGGCCGCGAGATCTTCAACGCCCTGGGCACCTATGCCCCGGCTTTCGGCATCATCGGCACGGTGTTGGGCATGATCATGATGCTCTCCTCCATAGAAGACGTGGCCCAGGTGCCGCGCCGCATGGCTTTGTCGCTGGCCTCGGCTTTTTATGGCCTGGGCTCGGGCTATTGGCTGTTCCTCCCGATGGCCGGCAAGCTGAAGCACCGCTCCGAGGAGGAGCTTTTTGTCAAAGAGATCATTATACGCGGCGTGCTGCTGCTGCAGAGCGGGGCTACGCCCAGCGTCGTGGAGGCCAACCTTAAGGCCTACCTGGAGCCGGAAAAGCGCAAGACCGTAAAGAAAGAAGAGGCTTGAAGGCGGAGCGTGGAGCTGAAAAAAAGGGATTGGATCTATGCGGCTAAAAGTCAAAGGTATGATCCCGGAGGACGACTCGCGGGTGGCGACCATAGGTTTTCCGGCGCCGCCGTGGATGGTCAACTACGCCGACCTGATGACGAATCTGGTCTGCTTCTTCGTCATCCTCTACGCCCTGAGCGCCGCCCTGAACAAGGATATGCAGAAGGCCCAGCAGTCCATACGTGAGATGATAAAAGAGGGCAAAATACAGGGCCAGGTTACCATGGACAAGGAGGGGATGCGCATCACGCTCGAGGAGCAGAGCCAGGTGGCTTTTTTCGACAGCGGGCGCGCCGAGCTTACCGACCATATGAGGGTGCAACTGGACAAGCTCGCCCCGGTGCTCCGCAGGCTCTCCGAGAAGCACGATATAGTGGTGGAGGGCCACACCGACAATATTCCGATAGCCACAAAGAAGTATGCCTCGAACTGGGAGCTGTCCACGGCCCGCGCCACCAGCGTGGTAAAATTCATGCTGGCGGAAAATTTTCAGCCGAAGCGGCTGGCCGCCGTGGGCTACGGAGAATACCACCCCGCGGTGGTGAACGGCAGCGAGGAAACCCGTAAAAAAAACCGCAGGGTGGTGTTTTTCATAAAGAACGACCGCTATCCGGGTACGCCCGCCGCCCTCCCGCCGGTTGGGAGGAAAGCGGTCCCGCCGCAGCCGTCGGCCGCGGGAAATCCCGCGCCCTCAGGGGAGGCCTTAGCCGCGGAGGTGCAGCCTCCCGCGCCGGCCGGTGAGAATTTCGCTCCGGCGGGGGAAGCTTCCGCCGGCGGCGGTCAGTAGCCGCGGCGCGCGGCTTACAGGGTCCAACAATGAAAAATAACTTCGCTAAAATATTCTTATCCGTCCTGCTGGCCGCGCCGCTGGCCGGCTGCCTGGGCAGCCTTAAGACCCTTAAAGTGCTGGATTTCACCGACCAGCGGGTGGGCGACCTTGCTATCACCAAAAAGGTGACCGGCAAGCGCGACTTCCTTTTTTTCTCCACCACCAAGATGACCATTTTCCTGGACGGCAACGTGCAGGGCGTAATTACCGACTATCAGGGCAACCCGATAGAGGGGGTTACCGTAAAGGTGCAGGCTGACAGCGGTAAATCCAAAACGGCCGATGCGGGCGTGGATGAATTCGCGGCCACCGGAGAGGGCGCCAAATCCTCGCTTAACTTGTATTTTTCCCCCGGCATAAGCGACAGTATGGGCCTTTATAACATACATTTTTCGCTGCCTGTGACCGACGACGAAGTCGACGTGCGCGGCAAGCTGGTTTATAATCCCGGCTGGGAGCAGCAGCGGCTGAACCTGGGCAAAGCCTATGAGCCGCAGATGAAGACGTCCCCTTTCCGGCTTTACTACAATCTCGATACCGGTTTTCTGGCTTTCGGGGAGGGCGTGCGCTCCACGGTAGTGCAGCCCGTGGGCGAGGGCAAGGGCCGTATGCAGAACCTGCCGGGGGCCGCCGCCCCCGAACCGCTCAAGCCTGCCGCCTCGGGGAATATGCCCGGCATCGGTCCTAATCCTGAGGAAGACCTGTTCAAGGGCTTCGATTTCGGACAATAAGAACAGCGCGGCCGGTTTTTTCGGACAGCCGGGCGGCTTCGCGGTTATATTTGCCCGTCTGCCCGCCCGGCTAAAAATACTAAAATGTAGTCATGAAGAAAGTTGTCGTCGCCATGTCGGGGGGCGTTGATTCCTCGGTCACCGCCGCGCTGCTCAAAAAAGAAGGCTATGAGGTAGTCGGTGTTACCCTGAGGCTTTTTGCCGAGCGCAGGGACGCCGTAAAATGCTGCGGCGGGGCGGACAGCGCCGCCAAAGCGCGGGCCTCGGCGCAGGCCCTGGGCATACGCCACTATTTTAAAAGCGCGCAGGAATTGTTCTCGAAAACGGTGATAGATAATTTCGTGGACGGCTACCTGAGCGGTTCCACTCCCAACCCCTGCGTGGAATGCAACCGCCACCTTAAATTTTCCTACCTTTTCGATCTCGCCCGCTCCATGGGGGCCGACTTCCTGGCCACCGGCCATTATGCCGTCATTAAAAAAGAAGGCGCGGGGTACGGCCTTTTCCGCGGCGCCGACCCGCTGAAGGACCAGAGCTATTTTCTTTACTGCCTGCGCAGGGACCGGCTCGACCGGCTGCTTTTTCCGCTGGGCGGTCTGACCAAAAAAGAGGTGCGCCGGATAGCATCGGAATTCTCGCTGCCTTCGGCCTCCGAGCCCGAGTCGAACGACATCTGCTTTGTCACCGAGGGGAATTACGAGCTTTACCTGAAAAAGACGGCCGGCATAAAGCCCCGGCCGGGCTATATCCTGGACCTGCAGGGGAAACGCATAGGCCGCCATAACGGATTTTATAATTTCACCGTAGGCCAGCGGCGCGGCACCGGAGTTTACGGGGGCTCGCGGCTTTATGTCACCGAAGTGAAGCCGGAGACGAACGAAGTGGTGCTGGGCCCGCTTAAGGCGGCGCATAGTTCCGGCTTTAAGATCTCAGGGCTGAACTGGCTGGCTGAGCTTAAACAGAAGCCTTCGGCGGAAGGATTCAACTGCGCGGTCCAGATACGCTACCGGCACAAGCCTGCCCCCTGCCTTCTCAGCCTTAAGGAAGGCGGCGCGGCGGAGGTCCGCCTGGAGAAACCGCAGTTCGCCGTGGCCCCGGGCCAGGCCGCGGTGTTTTACGACGGAGACAGGGTCCTGGGCGGGGGGATAATAGGGAAGGGATCAGGGATCAGGGATTAAATTAATTTACAACATACCGCTTACGATGATCTAAGGAGCCGTTATGAAGAAAAAAATAGGGGTTATTTTCGGCGGGAGATCGCCGGAGCACGAGGTCTCTCTGGAGTCGGCAAAAACGGTCTGCGCCAAACTTGAGAAAGCCGGTTTTTCCGTGCTTCCCTTCTACGCACCGCGCAGCGGCGCCTGGCGGCTGGTTAAAGTTAAAGACCTGCTGTCAGGCGGCGGACTTGAGGGGCCGGAAATAGAGCCCTCCCTCGGCGGCGGCTGCTTTGTTAAAAAAGGCGGAGGCAGAATTAAGCCGGACGCGCTTTTCCCGATAATACACGGCTCGACCGGAGAGGACGGGATACTGCAGGGCCTGCTCGAACTTTTAAGCATCCCTTACGTGGGCTGCGGAGTGACGGCTTCCGCCGTAGGAATGGACAAGGTCATCTCAAAAGAACTTGCCGCGCTGGACGGGATCCCCGTGCTGCCTCATGTGGTCATAAGGGCGCATCAGCGCGCCTCCATGGCCCCGCTTCTGAAAAAAGCCCGCGGTATGGGCTTTCCTCTGTTCGTGAAGCCGGTGGCCCAGGGTTCCTCCGTCGGTGTCACAAAGGTGAAGCGCCCGGCTGATCTGGCGGCGGCAGTTAACAAGGCTTTCCGCTTCGACACCGCGGTGATGGTGGAGAAAGGCGTGGACCGGGCCCGCGAGATAGTCTGCGGAGTGCTCGGTTCCCCCGCCGGGGCCAGAGCCAGCGTTAACGGCGAGGTAGTCCCCCGGGGGAAACATGAATTCTACGATTATGAAGCCAAGTATCTGGATAACGACGGGATGGAGCTGCTTCTGCCTGCGCCGCTTTCGGCGGCGGCCGCCGCCAGGCTGCGGGGGCTGGCGGTGAGGATCTTCCTCGCGCTGGGCAGCTCGGGTATGGCCCGGGTGGATTTCTTTGTGGATCCGAAAGACGAGAAAAAAGTGTATTTTTGCGAAATAAACACCCTGCCCGGCTTTACCTCGCACAGCCTGTATCCGCGCCTATGGGAAAAAACCGGTCTGAAGCCGGAGAAGGTGCTTAAGGAACTGGTGGCCATAGGTCTGCGCGCCGCGGCTGAAAAACGCCGCCTCACGATAGCGAGGAAATAAAAAGTAATTATTTACCGCGGAGGCATAGAGTACGCGGAAAAACACGGAGCGGTTCTCCGTGTTCTCCGCGCTTCCGGGGTTAACCGCTGTCCCCGAAGTTATTGTTCCGTTCCGTCTTCTTCCACGTATTCGTATTCGTCTTCGGGCTCGGCCTGCTTCTTGGGGGCGGCCTTCCTGGCCTGCGGTTTGGGAGCCGGCTTAACCGCAGCTTTCTTCTTCGCGGATCTTTTTGGGACGAGCTTTTGCGCGGCTTCTTTGACCAGCGCGTCAAAAGCGGCCTTACCTTCTTCGTTGGAGGGCACCACGGTCTTGTTCGCGCGGTCCACAAGGAAAGTATAGGTGAGGTTCTGCGCTTTTGAGGGTATTACGGCGGCTATCTCGAACATTCCTTCCCCGGCCTGTTTTACATCCCAGCCGGTGCGCTTGTAGTCGCCGCCGGCTTTAGCGGCGTGTTCATAGATCTTGTTCTCAAGAATTTGGCCGCCGGGCTTCAGTTTGTAAGTGCGGGTAATGTAGATTATTTCAGTGACGACGCCCTTCTGCATGGCTTTTTGGGGCGTCTGTTCCTGTTTGGCCTTCTCCTGCATGGCCTGCCGCTGTTCCGCCTGCTGTTCGGGGGTAGGCTGCGGAGCCTCTGTCTGCTCCTGCTGCCGGGAGGGCTGAGCCTGTTCCTGGCCGCCGGCAGGCTGCGCCTGGGTCTGCGCCTGTGTCTGCGTCTGTGTCGGCGTCTCCATGAGCGGCTGCGGCTGAACGGCCTGCGCGGTTTGAGCCGGCTGCGCCTGCTTTGCGCCTGTAAAAGGCAGCCGGAAGGGGAGGAACTTCGTGGCGTCAAACACGCCGAAATTCTTCAGCCCTATCACCGCCCCCAGCAGCACAGCCGCAACCAGGACCAGTGTTAGCATCAATTTGGCGGCTTTTATAAGAGAGGGCACTATTTTAGAGGGCTGGCTGCCTTTGTCCGTCATTTCCGCCGGCTTCGCGGGTTCCTTTGAAGGTTCGGCTTTTGGTTTTTCTGCAGGTCTGACAGGCTGTACGCCGAAGACAGTTTCCGAGTTCTTCTCCATTTCCAACGCCTGTTTTTTAACCGGCGCCGGGGACTGCGGGTCCCTGAACGCCGCCTTAAGATCGCCTAAGGAGTTTTCAAAGTAAGCCAGCTTGTCCATGACTTCGCGCTGGAACTGGGAGTTCTTAAGGGAGGAGATAACCTCCCCCATCTGGTCGAGCTTTATCTTTAAGGGGTCTATCGCCGAATTTATATCCTGGCGCGTGGCCGCCGCTTTCGAGAGAGCGTCCAGCTTCCGGATCAGGTTCTCAAGGCCGGCCACGTCGGCTATCCCTCCCGCGGCAGCTGCGGGGGCGCCGGCTGCCGGCCGGGAAAATGTTTCGATCTCAGGGGTTGCCGGAGATTCGGCTGCCGGGGTAAAAGAAAAGGGTTCAGCTTCGGCCTTGGGCATGACCGGCGGTATTTTTTCCTCAGGCTGCGTGAAAGCCTGATGCGGCTCCAGGGCTATCCCTTCCGCCGAGGCGGCTCCGGAGCTGTTCTGCCCGGAGAGAGTCTCCGAGCGGCGCTCAATGCGGGAAAGAGAGATAGGATCGAAACTGGAAGAGGCCTGCTGGGGCTGGAAAGCGGCGGCCGGTTCGGCCCCGGCCTTGCCCAGGCGGTTGACGGTGATCTCCTTCAGCCCTGAAAGGTTTTCGGCGGGGGGGACCGGCTCCAGGTTTTTGGAGGAAGTAAGGGGTTTGAAGCTTAAAGCGGGGCTCTCGCCAAAGGACTGCTTCAGGGGTTCCGCCGCGGGGGCCTGGCCGCCCTGTCCTATAAGCGCTGAAAGCTCGGGATAGCTGGAGGCTTCTTTCCAATCCTCAGTTTTTTCACCGACGGGCGTCTGCGGGCAAACAAGCAGCGAGGGCGTAAAAGTCGGAAGCTCAAGCAGCTTCCCCTTTTCAAAAGGGCCGAGGATCTCATTGTTAACGTATGCCCAATATTTCATAAGCGCCTTCTCCCTGAGCGAAAACAGCTTTGCCGGTTACCTACTGTACAAATTCTAATATTTAGCTGTTACAAAAATAATAACTAATAATTAAATCCTTACTCCAGGGGGCCGTAAACGCTCAGGCACGGGCGGAGGCGGAGGGTGAGGCGTCACGCGAGGTCCGCTTCTTCCTGCCTTACCCGGGCGCTTACATCGAAACCAGGATCGGAAAGCCGGACAGTTACAATATTTGTACAATTTATCCATGGATGCAAAATTTCTGCGGACGCTTGTCTATATCTTTTCCGGGCTGATAGTCGTTTTTGCCCTGCTTATACTGGTTAATTATGCCGGGAGCCTTGCGGGCTCCCGCCCTGACCTGCCGGGGCAGGACCAGTCCGGGGGCAAACTATCCGGCGCCGAGGCGCTGGCCCGGCAGGCTGTGGCCGCGGCCAAATACACCGGCGGGGCGAGAGGTTCAATGATCCCCGCTTTGCGGCAGGGCCTTTCCACCGCGGCCGTTAATTCGGCAGGGGCCATAATGGTGGTGAAAGAAAAAGATTTCCGCGGGGTGGCGGAGACCCCCAAGGATATGATGGAAGTGCTTAATGAGCTGGGCGGAGGGGACAAACGGAAGCCCGCTCCGATAGCGCTTAAAGAGACGGATCTGGACAAGAAAATAAAGAATCTGGGGGGTGCCGCCGGGAAGGAGCCGAGCCTGAAGGCGTCGTCCATGCCGGAAATGGGGCGCGGGGCGGGGCAGGAGGGGGTTACCTTGTTCACGGCGCCGGTGGAATATAAAATTTTTAAAAGCTCCGAAACCTGGTGGGCCTTCGCTAATTCGCACAAATGCCGCTCGACCGCGGAGACAGGGGTGGGGACTAAGCCTCTTCCTTCGCCGCTTTCCGGCCCGGATTTCTCGCGGGAGTCCGTGGTGGTCCTCGTATCTGTGTCCGAACTGCCGAACGGGATTTTTAAGATAATCAAGTCCGAAAAAGCCGGCAAAGAATTCCTGGTAACGTACCGGATCGACCCCCTGGCCATGGCCGCGGGGAATGAGGCTTCCCAGCACGACTTTTACTCGGCCGCCGTCATTCCCAAACTCTCCGCCGTAAAGTTGAATCAGGTCCCCTGAAGTTTCCCGCAACGGTTCACCGCAGAAAATATTTTTTGTATAGCAGCGGATTTTTTGCGAGCCTGGCGGCGAAAATAATAGCGGCTGCCATGCCCCCCGGATCGGCCCTGTTTTCCCAGGCTATATCGAAAGCCGTGCCGTGCGCGGGGGAGGTGCGCGGAAAAGACAGGCCCCAGGTCCAATGCACGGCCGGGCCGCCGCCGGGGGCGAGCTTCAGCGGGACAAGCGCCTGGTCGTGATACAGGCAGAGCAGCCCGTCGCTTTTCCCGGCGAGGTGCGCCGCCCAGGCCGCGTCCGAAGGCAGCGGGCCGCTCAGGCGCAGCCCTTCCTTTTTAAGCTCTTTGAGCGCCGGCAGCAGCGTCTGTATTTCTTCCTTGCCGATCACGCCGCCGTCTCCGGCGTGGGGGTTAAGGGCGCAAAGCCCGATAAGAGGTTTTTTGTATCCCAGCGCCTTTAGGGCTGAATTGAAAAGGAA
This sequence comes from uncultured Elusimicrobia bacterium, assembly GCA_903873295.1. Taxonomy (GTDB): domain Bacteria; phylum Elusimicrobiota; class Elusimicrobia; order Elusimicrobiales; family UBA9959; genus UBA9959. The sequence goes on along the minus strand of CAIQNV010000064.1, from coordinate 13,702 downwards.
GGCCTTCCGCTTTATAAGCTTTTTGTTAAGCCTGCGGCTCAGCTCTTTAAGCGGAAGATGTTCCGTGACCAGGGCGGCGTTAACCCGGCCGCGCGAAAAAAGCATCAGCGGCTCACGCTTCTCAAGCAGGCGGAAGAGGTCGGTGTGGGCGGGCGCGGGCGCCCTCGCCAGCGCCCAGGCCTCTTTTGAGACGGGGGCGGTGACCAGCGCGTCAAAAAAGCCCGACTTAACAAGCTTTACCGCCAGCAGCACGGCCTTCAAAGAGGCCGACCCTCCGGCGGCCGTCGGGCCCGGTTTTGAGAAATCAAGGGCGGGCGCGTCGACCGGCAGCAGCGGACATAGCGAGGGGGTCCAGCCGGCCCGCTTGAGGGCCGCGGTATCGCCCGCTATAAAAGGGCGGCAGGCCCGGAGCACGGCCGCGCTTCCCAGCGCTTTGACCGTTATCTCCGGCCCTATGCCGAGGGGATCACCCGCGGTTATGAGTATTGAAGGCTTCATGTCCGGGATTAAATACTAAAGATAACATCACCGCTGGAGCGCATCTCGCCCAGCGGTGAAAATGAGATCCGCCTGCCGAAGCGATATCTTCCCGGCTATTTCTTTTCGCCGATAAATATCTGTATTTTAGCGTTCTTGCGCAGCTCTTTTATGTAGGAGCCCAGCTCCGCGGCGAAAGAATTCTGCGCCAGCACCTGCTCCAGGTCTTCCTTGACGGCGTCGTAGCGCAGCTTCTGCGGGGCGCGCTTCTCTTCCAGGCGCAGTATATGCCAGCCGAACTTGCTTTCTACCGGCTGGGAATTTTCTCCGACCTGGAGTTTAAAAGCGACGGCCTCGACTTCGGGCGGCAGCATGCCTTTTACCACGTAGCCCAGATCCCCGCCGTGGCGGGCGCTTTCCTGGTCGTCCGAGTTCTTGTCGGCGGCTTCGTCAAAATCCAGGCTGCCGTCCAGGTCCTTGCGCAGGGCCAGGGCCTTCTCCTGCGCGGCTTTCTTCTCTTCCGGGGTCGCGCCCTCTTTGAGCTTCAGCAATATGTGGCGCAGGTGCAGGCGCTCGGCGGTTATCTCTTTGAATTTCCCGGCCACGCCCAGCAGGTCCTGCATGGCCTCGGCGTCCAGGCCCTTTATCGCGGCCTCCTCGCCCTTAAGCACCAGGCTTATGTTGTCGAAATAGGCCTTCGTCTCCGCGTCTCCCGGCATTTTCGCGCGGGTTTTTATGGTATCCTGCACCAGCTTCTGCACCATGAGCTGCTTGCGTATGCGCTCCCGGAATTCCTCCATCGTTACGCCCTCTTTCCTGAGTTCGCCGCGGAAGGCCTCCTCGGCCTTCTCCGTGTCGAGCTGGGCGCCGTCGGGGGTGCGGGAGAAGCGCTTGCGTATTTCGCCCACGCCGGTTTCCAGCTCGCGCTCGTAAACCTTGATCTTCAGCGATTCGGCTTTCTGCCGCAGCAGGGCTTCGTCCACCAGCTTGTCCAGGGCGGCTTTCTCTATCTGCGCGTCGGCGTCCTTCTGCTTGAAGAAGTCGGGCATCGCGGCGGCGTACTGCTCGGCCAGCGCCTCCTTGGCGCGCTGGTAGTCGGAAATGGTCACCGGCTCGTTGTTTATCCTCGCGGCCAGCTCCTCGACCACCTTGGCCCCGGCCGGGCCGGCGCAGGCGCAGAGCGCCGCCGCCAGCAGGAATTTATTTGTAGTTTTCATCTATAACCTCCACTTTGTTTTTTTCCTGGAATTTAGCCAGGTAAGCGTCGAATTTCTTCTTCTCTATTATCTTGCGCGCCCGCTCCAGCCCCGAGGCCTGGTCGGCCTTGTCCTGCGCCAGCTTCTTCAGGATATGGAAGCCCATGGCGGTTTTGACTATGCCCTGGGTTTCTCCGGTGCGCATCTTGAAGGCCATGTCCTCCAGCTCGGGCATGAATTCGCCGTACATCACCGGCGGCAGGCGCACGGTTTCTTTGTCCAGCGAGTATTCCTTGGCGGTCCTGTCGAAATCGGCCCCGGCTTTAAGCTTTTTAATGACTTTTTCCGCCTCCTCGTAACTGGGCAGCAGGATGTGGGCCAGCGTCACCCTGTAGGGATATTTCTGGAAATACTCCTGCGCTTCCTGGTCGGTGACCTTCAGCTCGGTCAGGCGCATATCGTCCACCCACATGCGGGTAAGCATGAAATCCTTGTAGGCCTGCAGGGTGTCCCTCATCTCCGTTTCTTTTTCCTTTACTTTAGCCTTGTAGTCGGCGCCGGCCGCCACGCGGCTGGCGCGCGCGGCTATCAGCATGAGCCGCTCGTGAATAATGACGTCCAGAAACTGCCTGCGGCCCGGCTTGGAGGACAAATACTCCTGCGCGGCGGGACTGATCTCGGCGAATTTTTCCTGCAGGTAGGTCTCGGTTATTTTTTCCGAACCCACCCGGGCGATCGTCTTGCCTTCATGCTTTGAACAGGCGGAGAACACCGCGACAGCCGCAATAAGCGTGAGAAGTCTTTTCATAATTAAGATAAATCTATCATTTTAGCCTCAAGCCGGGCAATCAGGCGCGAGCCTTAGCTCCCGCGCCCCCGCGCGTCCGCGCGCTTTTGATATAATTGGTTCATGGGTCTCATCCGCAAATTCCTGGACTACCTGGACGGGCTTTCGGCCCGCGCGCTGGTCCTTAAGGCCGTGTATATCATAGGCGTGCTGTCGGCCGCGGGCATCCTGCTCTCCGCCGTGCTGATGCGCAAGATACTTTCCGACATCCCCTCGATAGACAAACTCGACGAATATACGCCTTCGCTTACCACCTACGTCTACGACATCAACAACCAGGTCATAGCCGAATTTTCGGTGGAAAAGCGCGCCATCCTGCCGCTCAGCAAGATCCCGGTGGACATGCAGAACGCCGTCATCGCCATGGAGGACCAGAACTTCTTCCGCCATTGGGGCATCTCCCCCCGCGGGATAGTGCGCGCGCTGCTGCGGGACATCCTGCACCGGCGCAGCGCGCAGGGCGGCTCCACGCTTACCCAGCAGTTGTCCAAGCTTATTTTCCTGAAGCCGGAGAAGACCATCACCCGCAAGATAAAGGAGATGGTCCTGGCCCTGCAGATAGAGCGCAATTTCTCCAAGCCGGAGATCCTGACGCTCTACCTGAACCAGATCTATTTCGGCAACGGCGTTTACGGCGTGCAGTCCGCCTCCAAGCTTTACTTCGGCAAAGACGTCTCCGAGATGACGCTGGGCGAGTGCGCCCTGCTCACCGGGCTGATCCCTTCGCCGGAGCGCTACTCTCCTTTTAACAGCCTTGAAAAAGCGACGCAGCGCCGCCATCTGGTGCTGCAGCGGATGATGGCCGAGAATTTTATAACGCCGAAGGAGGCCGTGGCCGCCGAGGCGGAGCTTATTTCCACGGAAAAATCCACCCTGTTCGCCAGCCACGCGGCCTACTTCGTGGAATACGTCCGCCAGCAGCTTGAGCCGAAGTACGGCATCACCCAGCTTTGGAAGGGCGGCATGAAGATCTACACCACGCTGGACCTTGCCATGCAGATCCCGGCGGAAGATATAATGGAAAAATACCTGGCCAAGTACGACGAGGACGCGGCCAAGAACCGCGCCGCCGCTGCCGCCGAGGCCGCCGACAAGGAAGCCGCCGATAAGGAAACCGGGGACGAGGTGGCCGCGTCTTCCGTCCCGCTGCAGGGCGCATTTGTGATACTCGACACGAAGACCGGCGCGATAAAGGCGCTGATAGGCGGGCGTAATTTCCGCGACAGCAAGTTCAACCGAGTGACGCAGGCCGCGCGCCAGGCCGGCTCCACCTTCAAGCCGATGGTCTGGATGGCGGCCCTGATGAACGGCTATACCCCGGCCAGCCTGGTGGAGGACTCCCCCATGGCCTATTATTACGACGGCAAGGACTGGCGGCTGCTCGAGGGCGCCACCGACCAGTACTCCATAGATATGGCCATACAGCCCTTCGTGGGCAACAAGGATTTTAAGATCTGGGTGCCTAATAACTTCGACAGCAAGTTCCAGGGTACGATAACCCTGCGCCGCGGGCTGGAACTTTCGCGCAACCTCTCCTCGATCTACCTGGTGACCAGGGTCGGCCCCACGCTGGTGGCCGACGTGGCGCACCGCGCCGGCATCAAGCGCAACCTCGAGGCGGTGCCGTCCATAGGGCTCGGCACTTCGCTGGTAAGCCCGATGGAAATGGCCAGCTCTTTTTCCACTTTCGCCAACGGCGGCATCCACGCGGTGCCGTTCGGCGTGCTCAAGGTCACGGACAACCAGGGCCGGGTGCTGGAAGAATCGGTGCCGGAGGAGAGCGAGAGTTTCTCTCCGCAGCTTTCCTACGTGCTGGTGAACATGATGAAGGGCGTGGTGCAGCGCGGCACCGGCTCCTACGCCTCCAGGCTTAAGCGGCCCATAGCGGGCAAGACCGGCACCAGCCAGGACTCCAAGGATATGTGGTTCATCGGTATGACGCCCGATCTGACCGCCGGCGCCTGGATGGGCTACGACGACTTCATGTCGCTGCCGATGAAGGACTGGACCGGCGGCGGCACGGTGGTGCCCTGGTGGACCGAGATAATGGAGACGGTGCTGAAAGACCAGCCTGTCCGTGATTTCCCCGTGCCGGAGGGCATCGTCTTCGTCACCGTCGACCAGGAGACGGGCAAGCTCGCCCTCCCGACCTGCAAAAAGAAGATCCTCGAAGCCTTCATCAAAGGCACCGAGCCCACCGAGTTCTGCGACGCGGTTCACGTCCGATAATTAAAATAGGCGCTTGTTGAATGAAAAACAACCGAGGGCCGGGCATGGGGTTGCTCTGGAGCCGCTTTGGGGAGGGGGGCCCCGCTTCGGGGGGAACCGCGCAACGGTTCCTGCGCGGCGGAATGGGCAACCCCAGGCCCGGCCCGTGGCTGTTCTTGCAACTGAGGAATGGAATGTATTGTTTTATTTCGCCCGGAACTGTTATGAAAAAAATATTTTTGGCGGTTTCTCTGCTGCCTGCTTTGCAGGCCGTCGGCTGGGCCGAGCCCGGGCCGTGCGAATGCCGGCGGTGCATAGCCGCCTACGGCGACAGCCGCTCCGGCAACGAGGCGCATAAAAAAATAGCCGCCCTGATAAAAGCGGCGCATCCGCAGGCCGTTATTCACGTCGGCGACATGGTCCCGACGGGCGCCGATCCCAAAGACTGGGAGACCTTCAAGGCGATAACAAAAGAGCTGAGAGCCGGGGCTTCTTTTTACGCCGTGATGGGAAATCATGAGGAAGGGGGAGAAAATATTTTTACCGGCCTGTTCCGCTATCCCGGCAGCGGCAGATGGTATCGCGAGGACGTGCGCGGGATACGCTTCATAATGCTGGATTATCTCTCTCCCCTCGAAAAAGGCGGCAAGCAGTTCAAATGGCTGGAGAAAGAGCTTCAGGCCCCCGTAGGCAGCAATAAATTCAAGATCGTGGTCATGCATAAACCTTTGTTCAGCACCGGCCAGCACAGCAAGGCCGAGTGGAAGCCCGCGGCGGACCTGGAAAAACTTTTCAGGGAACAGGGGGTGGCTATGGTGCTGGCCGGGGACGATCACGATTATGAAAGGCTTGAAAAAGACGGGCTGGTGCAGGTGGTGACCGGCGGCGGCGGAGCGGAATTGCGGCCGCAGTCTTTCAAAAGCCCGTACAGCAGGATCTTCGCGTCAGTCAACCATTACTGCCTTATTTCGGTCTGCGGCGATACCCTCAGGACCGAGGTTTTTGACATAAAGAATAAACTTATAGACAGTTTTGAGCTTAAGGCTGAAGCGTCCGGCTCTCACCGGGCCGGGAACTGACGGGCCGACTGGATTTGAGCGGTCAGCCCCGCCGCCGCGCGGCGGTTATTTGTATATCCGGGGGATCTTAGCGTTCGCGGCGGTGCGGCGCACGTGGAGCGCCACGGGCGTGCCGGGCTGCGCTTCGGGGATGTCCGTCACGTCGAGCATAGTGTGGGCGATGCCGGTCCTGCCGGTGAAAAAAGCTTTCCTGCCGTTTATAAGGCCCCAGTAGCGGAACCCGGAGGTTATCCGGATCTTGTTCTCGGTGGGCTCCATGGTGAGCCCGTCGGAATAGCCGGCCGGGATGGTGGCCAGGCGCATGGAGCGCGGGGCGGTGAATTCGCCGCAGTAGCCCAGCGACTCGCCTTTCTTTACTTTTCTCACCGAAATTATCCTGGCGTAGAATTGCCACGGCCGGCCCAGGCCCGGCAGGGGCGGGCCCTGCTTTTTCTTTTTATACACGTCGGTGGGATAGATGCCGTACAGCAGGTTCCCTATCCGGACCATGTCCAGTTGCCAGCGGGGAAAGTCGCAAAAGATGGAACTGTTGGCCGCGTGGGCTTTAAGCCCGGGGGCGAGGGCGCGCAGGCGGGCGGCCAGCGCGCTGAAAGTTGAAAGTTTTTCCTCGGCCTCCGTCATGTTCTGCGCCGGGCGGTAGGCCAGATGCGCCGAAACGCCGCCGGGCCGCGCTTTTTTAAATTCAGCCGCTTTTGCCAGCAGGGCTTCGGCGGCTTCGGGCTTCACGCCCCAGCGGCCCAGGCCCAGGTCGATGTCCAGGTGGTAGGGCGCGGTTTTTTTCGCCGCGCGGTCCAGCGCCCTGATAAAATTTACAGAATCCGCCGTCGGGATAAGACCGTTCTTTACGATAAGCGGGGCCTCTTCCGGCAGGGAGGGGGCCAGCAGGTGTATGGGGGTTTTGGGGAAAGTGCCGCGCAGGGCCGCGCCTTCCTCCGCCGTCAGCGCGCCCAGGCAATCCGCCCCGTTGGCCAGCGCCGTCTTCCCGGCCGCCGCCGCGCCGTGGCCGTAGCCGTCCGCTTTAACCACGGCCATGAAAGCCACGCCCGGCTTAAGCTCTTTTTTTATGGCGCGGGCGTTCCCGGCCAGAGTCTTTAAATTTATTTCAACCCATTTAAGCATAAGCGGATGAGAAAATTATATCATTAGTGTTAACAGCATGACCTGCAAAGTTATCAAAGGTACTCCCAATATCAGCGCCAAGGCCTGGTTCGCCCTGAAGGCCTATGAGAAGGCCCCGTCGAATATGATGGTCGCCGCCTCAGGCGACGACGCCCTCTCTTCCTGGCTGCACGCTTTAAATTCCCTCTCCGGTTTGCTCGCCGGTCTCCCGGCTTTCGAGGTCTGTCTCTGGGGGGGCGACAGCTCCGAAAAAGCCAGGGCCATGCGCGCCCTCTATTCCCCCGAGCCGGGCAAGAACTATATCCATGTGGCTTCTCCCGAGGCCCTGGCCGAGCCGCTGATGGCGGGGGAGGCTTATTCCTCCCTGCGCTTCTATTTCAGGCAGGGGCATTCCTACGAAAGGACCGCCTCGCTGGACCTTTTCATAAAGGCAGGCTACGAGCGCGTTTCCTTCGTGGAGGAAAAGGGGCAGTTCGCGGCCCGCGGCTCGGTGGTTGATTTTTACGCGCCCGGCTCCGACAAGCCCGTGCGGCTTTTCTTTTCCGATAAAAAGCTGGAGAGCATACGCTATTTCGAGATAGACACGCAGCACACCGCCGATTTTTTCGAGAGCGTGGACGTGCCGCCCAATATTTTCAGCGGCACGGGCCGGCCGCTGTCGGCCTGCGCCGGGAGCGATTGGAAAATGTTCCTGGACGCCGTCCCTTCGGGCGACAGGGCTGCGGCCGCCGAACTTTACGCTTTCGGGGCGGGGCCCGGACTAGAGGCCGGCGAGGATTTCGGCGCGGCCTCGAACCTTAATTTTAATTCGGATATGAAGCTGCTGGCGGGCGAGCTGCGCAGGCTGAAGAAAAACGGGGTTTCGACAAAGCTCTTCTGCATAAACCGCGGCGAGGCCGAGCGGCTGGCCGAGTCGCTGACCGACGAGGGGGCAGGCGGCCTGGTCTCCATTTCCACCGGCTATATAGAGGAAGGTTTCGTCCATGCGCCCTCTAAGACCGCCGTGATAACCTCCTCCGAACTTTTTCGCCGGCGCTACCGCTTCGATCCCGCCTCCATAAAGCCTAAAAACAAATTCTTCAAGTGGACGGACCTGAAGACGGGCGACTTTATAGTGCACGAGGACTACGGGGTGGGCCGCTATCTCGGGATAAAAAAAGCTTTTTTCCGCAACGCGCGGGGCGAGCAGGTGGAGGATTCGGACTGCCTTTACCTGGAATACGCGCGGGGTGATAAATTGCTGGTGCCGCTGCACGATTTTACCCACGTGCAGAAGTACATAAGCTCGGAGGGCAAGGTGCCGCGCCTGTCGCACATGGACACCAAGACCTGGAACGAGCTGAAGAGCCGCGTGAAACAGGAAGTGGAGGCGCTGGCGCTGGATATTTTAAAGCTCGAGGCCGAGCGCGCCGCTGTGAAGACCGCGGCCCTGCCGCACGCCGGGCATCTGGAGGAGGAGTTCGCGGCTTCCTTCCCCTTCCAGGAGACGCCCGATCAGGCCAGGGCCATCGCGGAGGTCTTATCCGATCTGTCCGGAGAGCTGCCGATGAACCGGCTGGTGGCCGGCGACGTGGGCTTCGGCAAGACCGAGGTGGCCATGCGCGCCGCCATGCGCGCCGTCGCCAGCGGAAAGCAGGCGGCCATCCTTGTGCCCACCACCATTTTAGCCGACCAGCACGCCCGCAACTTTACCAAGCGCTTCGCCGGGTTCCCGATAAATATCGCCGTGATCTCCCGCTTCGTGCCCCCGGCGGAGCAGAAAAAAATACTGGCGGACCTGGCGCGCGGAAAAGTGGACATCATAGTGGGCACGCACCGCCTGCTGCAGAAGGACGTGCGGTTCGCGGACCTCGGCCTGATGGTGGCCGACGAGGAACACCGCTTCGGCGTCAAGGACAAAGACAAAATAAAGTCCATGGCCAAAGGCGTGCACTGCCTGCTGATGAGCGCCACGCCCATTCCGCGCACCCTTTACCAATCGCTTTCCTCCCTTAAGTCCATGTCGGTGATAGAAAGCGCCCCGGTCGGGAGGCAGGCCATTTCCACTTTCGTGCGGCCTTTCTCCGAGAAGAGCGCCGCCGAGGCCGTCACCTACGAGCTGGCCCGCGGGGGGCAGGTCTATTACGTGCACAACCGCGTGCAGACCATAGACAGCCGCAAGGCGTACCTTAAAAAAATAATGCCGGAGCTGCGCATCGCGGTGATCCACGGGCAGATGCGGGCCGACGCCGTGGAAAAGCATATGTGGGATTTCCTGAACCGCAAATACGACGTGCTGATGGCCACCACTATCATAGAATCGGGCCTGGACATTCCCAACGTCAATACGCTGCTGGTGGAGAACGCCCACGAGCTGGGCCTGGCGCAGCTTTACCAGCTGCGCGGGCGCATAGGCCGGGAGAAGCAGAAGGCCTACTGCTACCTTTTCTACCCGGGCTGGATGAAATCAGGGGCGGAGCGCCTGAAGCAGAAGGCGGAACTTATAAAGTCCAGGGCGGAGGGCAACGACGAGCCCGCGCCGATAAGCGAGGACGCGGTGCGCCGCCTGAGCGCCCTGGAGGAGTTCACCGAGCTGGGCTCCGGCTTCCGCCTGGCCATGCGCGACCTGGAGATACGCGGGGCCGGGGAACTGCTGGGGCTGCGCCAGCACGGCTTCATAAACTCCATCGGCCTGGAAATGTACATCAAGCTCCTCAACGGCGAGATAGACCGGATCAAGGGCCGGACCGACGCGCGCGAACTGCCCGAGCCCAAGATGGACGTGCTGGTACCGGCCTTCATCCCCGAGGATTATGTGGGCGACGACATGGAGCGGCTGAATTTCTATAAGAAGCTGCTTAATTCCAAAGAGGCGGAGCTGGCCGCGGTGCTGAAGGATTTCGAGGACATCTCCGGCCCCGCGCCCGCGCCGCTTAAGAATCTGGTTGAGCTTATCCGCCTGAAAAAAGCGCTCGCGAAAAAGTCCGTGCGCTCCGTAACCCAGCGGGGGGAAGACCTGGAGATCCTATTCCTGCCCGGAGCCCGGGTGGACGGTAAAGTTATAAGCGGCTGGCGGCAGGCTTTCGGCGACAGGCTCTCCTTCCTGCCTTCCAAAGCCGGCGACGGCATAAAGATCTCGTCGGTGGATGATCCCCTTTCTGATATTTCCTTAACTGCCCATAGCCTTTAAGACCTACGCGCGCCTGGGCCCAAAAACATTTGTTTTTTGGGTCTTTCGCTTCTATTTGAATCCCCGCTTAAATCATAGACTTTACCTATAGCGGAAAGGCGGCGGCGCCAAAGGGGACAATAAATGATAAATAAAAAAATCGCGTTCGCGGCTCCGGTTCTGGTTCTTGCGCTTTCAGCCAACGCCTTCGCCTGGGCATCCGTCGCCCTGTTCAAATCTTCCACCCATTCAAAAATAGCCGACAAGGCGCTCAGCCTGATCGACTCCGGTCAGTATCCGGACCTGAATACGGCCTCCAAGCTGATCAACGACGGCTCCTCTTCGGAAGACGGCCACGAAAAGATACATAACGGCGGCGGCAAGCTGCAGGACTGGTGGACCGGCGGCGACGGCCGCAAGACGCTCATGGGCGGCGTACTGCCCAACTATACCAAGCTGAAAATTTCCGACGCCTATATGAATATAGGAAGGATGTGCCATTTGACCCAGGACCAGGCGGTGCCGGCCCACGCGGCGCATATCCCGCACAGCATGGTGCTTAACCTGCCCCCTGACGGCGTTGAAAAATATGCCGGCTCCAATCCCGATTTCGGGGCGATTCCGCAGGTCGCCGCGGATAGAATGCCTTACGAATATTATCAGGCGCTCCAGAACGACACCAAGAGTCAGCTCTCCGGCTGGGTGAACCCCAAAACCGGCATTCCTTTCTGGACCCAGTCCCCTGAGGCCAACCGTTTCCCCGACGCCACCCTTGGACCAGCGGGCGTCTACGGCGGGGGCGCGGATGCTTTCGGCGGGGCGGCGGCTGAAAATTTAAAGCTTAACGGTTCCCTGAGCGCCGTCGAAATAGTGGCGCGCCAGCTCGGCATGGCCGCCGGTTATACCAAAGCCCTTGTGGAATCGGCCTCAAAAATTCTCCCTCCCCTGGTTTCAGGCCTGTCCGTTTCCCCCAACGTCGCAACACCCGGGAGCATGGTGGAAATAATATTTACCGCTTTCGAGAACCGCACCGGGCACGTGAAGTACGCCGTGGTGCTTACGCAGAAAGGCGGCCAGCCCCAGCCGGTTCTGATGGGCGACCTCAGCCTTGAGAAGCCGCGGCCCGCCTTCAACAATAACTCTAACGACAATACCCAGACCGCGCCTACCCCCGAAGAAAATCTTTTTAGCCGGCGCGTCAGTCTCAAATGGGACGCCAAGCCTTTCGGCAAGCCGCTGGCCGAAGGGACCTATACCGTGGAAGTGCAGCTGACGGACGATGACGGAAACACCGTTCCGGCCTCGGTCAACACGGACGAGGTCAGGGAAAATAATTCCGTTACCGTGCTCTCGGTGGTTGATAACAGACCCGCAGCTCCGTCTTCTTTCTCCTTTAACTGAGGGAGCGGTTGAAGGTGCAGGCAAAAGACCCGGGCGTACCGGGTCTTTTTGCCTATGGTTTTTTTCGGGAATACCTGCTAGAATATAAGTGCGGTCCAGTTCTTTGAGAACCCTTTTGCTGCAGTTGCGACAGAGGGGGGTGAATAGGTTCGACGTTAACTTGTTCTGTCAGATCAGCAGGTCATGGTTGACCAGGCCATGTAAAACAGGGTCAAAAAACATAAAAGCCAACTCCAACGAGATGGCCTGGGCGCACGCTTAAGTGTGCCTCGCTTATAGCCTACCCGCCTGAGCGGGCTATACTGCGTTAAATTCAGGCTGCTGCCTACGGGAGCGCACTTCGTCCCGCGTAGGCTTAAGACAATACGGAGCATGGCCGGGAATTGTTGCCTTGATCTAATCCCGGCCGAGACAAACTCAGGGCTAAGCCTGTAGCGGTTCTGACAAGCAGTTTACGGACCCGAGTGCGAATCTCGGCACCTCCACCAATCTGGAGATTCTGCATTTTTTTCTTTTTTTCCGGCCGGCCGGCAAAGAAAATTATGCAGAATTCTCCAGTGATTTTTATATTCAAACGCGATTTTTTTCTCGCGTATCCGGAAGTTCGAACCGGTTTTTTTGACAAAATCCCGGATTTCTTCCGGTTTTCCTACCGCAGCCAACTCTCCGACGTGAGAAGCCTCCGCAAAAAAGTCTATGACGGGTGTGAACCGGTCATAGTCTTTTTTGCGGCAAACCTCAAGTTTCTCCTGTATCGCTTTCTTTTCGTTTATAAGACTGCCCTTCTTCAGGGCGTATTCCTCCTGCGTAAGCTGGCCGTTCAGGGCCATGTCCAGCAGGGCGTCCAGCTTGCGGGCAAGCGGCTCCAGGCTGTCTTGCAGTTCCTTTACGAAAGCACTCCCGGCCTGGGCCGAGGTGCTTTTTTCCTTTTCAAGGTGGGCTATTATTTCAGAGGCCCAGTCCGCACACAGGGCCACGCCCTTTATTTCCTCGCGTAATTGCAGCTCTATGTCCGTCTCGCGCGAAAAACGCTGCGAGCAGGGCGTCTTGCGCTTGGTGCACCGCATATAGCTGCGCCCCTTCTTGAATTCCATGGTTATACCGCAGCCGCATTCCCCGCAGCGGAACATGCCCCGGTAGACAAAAGGCTTAAGGCCGGGAGTCTGTGGTTTGCTTTTTGTAAGCATCACCTCCTGGCACCGGTCAAAAAGTCTCTTTGAGATCAATGGCTCGTGGGTGCCCTCGTAGATTTCGCCTTTGTATCTAAGAATCCCGTAGTAGATTTGGTTTTTCAGGATATGCTGGTAGTTGGAGGTTGTAAGAGTTTTGTTCTTCTTCCCCATCAGACCCAACCCATTTATTATATTCCTGACCTGCGCCATGGGATAATTGCCCGTGGCGTACAGGTCAAAGACCCGCTTAACAAGCGGGGCCTTTGACTGGTCCGGTAGAATGGTTCGCAAGTTTTTGTCGTTCAAATAGCCGAGCGGCGCCCAGCCCGGCCATACCCCGTTGCGCAGTTTCTGGCGTATGCCGCGCTTTATGTTTTCCGAGAGGTTGTCTACATAATACTTGGATTGGCCGAAGGCTATGGAAAGCATAAACTTGCCCTGTGGCGTGGGGTCGAACCAGAAGGTGGGAAACTTAAGGGCCAGTATCTTGCCGGTGTCCACCAAATATACCACGAGTCCGCCGTCAACTGAGTTCCTCGCAAGGCGGTCGGGATGCCAGGCAACAATACCCTGCGCCGTACCCCGCTCCATGGCGGCTATCATCTCGTTGAATATCTCGCGTCCCGGCTCCTTGGCGGTTTTGCTCTCGATGAATTCTTTAACGATTGTAAGGTTCTGCTTAGCGGCGTATTCGCGCAACTCGGCGAGTTGCGCTTCTATGGACAATATTTGCCGGTCCGGTTCATCCGTGGATTTTCTCGCGTAAAGAAAGTATCGCATGGTTTGGTTTTGCATAAGTGCACCTAGTCCTTGCGCTTTCTGCCGGTTTGGCTCAGCAGAGCGAAACCGGCAGAAAGGGCCTATCTTATTCTTAAAGCTATTCGGCCCGGCTCGGCTTAGAAAAGCGGAGCCGGGCCGAATGGCGTATAAATGGGTTCGTCTTCTTTCTTGGCCCGCAAGTCCGCCTTGGCTTGAGCACAAGCGAAGGCGGTCTTACGGGCCTCTGCTTCGGGAAAAAAACCGGTTCGGGAAGCAGTGCTATGCTTCCGTTTGGC
>CAIQNV010000063.1 GCA_903873295.1 uncultured Elusimicrobia bacterium | reverse complement strand
GCGGTCCCGGCTCGGCGGTTTTGCTTGCGCAGAAAACCGCCTCCGCCCTTGCGGCCCGGGCGCGAAGCATAATTATGCTTCGCTCTAAAGCCGGGCCTCACCTCCCCAAAGCGGCTCCAGAGCAACCCCATGCCCGGCCCGTCCCTAGGCTAAATTCTGACACCCCTCAATTCGAACTGACCCCCGGGGCGGGCGGCAGCGGAAGCCGCCGCCGCGGAACTTCAGGAAATCATGTTCCGCTTTTTGTATCATAGCGGTAAAGAATTTTCGCGGCCTCCGGGAAAACCTATGATGACCACAAATCTTATTTCCGCTCTCGCTCTCGCCCTGCTCCTGTCCTTTGTCCGCTCCGGCCGGGCGCTGCCCGCCGGCGCCGAGCCGGCCGGCCTGCCAACGGCCGGCAGCCAGGCCCCTGATACTCCGGGCGGCTTCCGGCAGATGGAGGCCTTTCTTAAAACCGTGGACGGCCGGGGCCCCGTGACGGTGTCCGTGGAGGGAAAAAGCACGGAGGGCAGGCCTCTCTACCTCGTCCATCTGGGCCGGGGAGGGAAATGGCGCGTCTTTTTCTACGCCCAGCAGCACGGCGACGAGGTGGCGGGCAAGGACGCGCTGCTCAAGCTCATCCGCGACATCGCCGGCGACCCGAAGCTCCTTCCCCCGGATACTGACCTCTGGCTCATGCCGATGGTCAATCCCGACGGTGCCGAGGCCGCGACCCGGCGCAATGCGGCGGGCGCCGACCTCAACCGCGACCATCTTGAGCTTGAACAGCCCGAGACACAGGCGCTTCACCGCGCCGTCCTCCGACTGCGGCCCCACGTGGCGGTGGACTGCCACGAATTCGCCGGCGACCTGGGGAACAAGAACTGGCGCGCCTGGCCCGCTATCACCATGGACGGCCTCAACAATCCGCTCTTCGACGCGTGGGCGCGGACGCGGGCCCTGAGCTGGGTAGAGCGGATGTCCGCCCTGCTCAAGAGTTCCAACCAGCCGTTCCTGCGCTACTGGGTAGGCGGCACGCCCCCGGACGAGGAACAGCGCCATTCGGCGCCGGACGCGGACGGCGGACTGAACGGCGTCGGGATGTACGGTGGACTTTCCTTTATCGTGGAATCCAACAGGGCCCTGGCCCTCGGCCAGAGAGTGGACGCCTATCTGGCCCTCTTCCGGAACATCCTCAGCGGCGGCCTGCGCGAGCCCGGAGACCTTGAAGCATTGTCGCGCCCGGGCCGGACCAAACTGGGGGCTTTCATCCCGACCAACTACCTGTGGGTCAACCCCGACGGGCGGATAACCAGCTTCCCCGTCATAGAAATTTCTTCCGGGCGGATGCTTGAGATAGCGACGCCTAATATGATGACCGAACTGGCGGTAAAGCGGTCGGTGCCGGCTCCGGTGAGCTATGCGGTGCCCGCCGGCGCGGCCGAAGTTTTCGCAAAGCTCCTCGAGCGGCACGGGATACCTTTTGAAACCCTGACCGCCACCCGGACCGTGCGCGCCGAGCTCTCCCGGCTTGAGCGCGTGGAGGACCAGTTCGACGACGTCTACAGCCGCTACGAGGGTCGGCAGATAGTAAAGCGCCTGCCCCCGTCCCTGCTCGAGCTCCCGTCCGACAGCCTCATTATCCCGCTGGGCGGCGAGGCCGCCGCGCGCGCGGCCCTCGTGCTGGAGCCGTCCCAGCTATACGGATTGTACCAGTACCCGCGCTACAAAGCGCTGGTCGGGCCGGACGGCATCTGCCCCGTCTGGCGCATAATTAATTAAATTAGAACTTTCAGCGCTAGCATGCTGAGGTTGATCAGAGAGTGCAGGAGGATGTTCACGGGCAGGCGCCTCTCCCGTTCGTAAACCCAGCAAAGATACATCCCCGCGGGCAGGATGACCGGAGCGGCGGCGCCGTGAAAGACGGCGAAAAGCAGCCCGGACCAGAAAGCGCTGAACCAGAAACCTTTCTTAAGCCTTATGGCGGAGTAAACTATGCGGCGGAAAAATATTTCCTCCACCGCGGGGGCCAGCGCGCAGGCGCTGAACAGCACAAGAAGGAACCGCAGGCGCGAAACAGCGGCTACTCCCTGAAGCAGGCCGTCTTCCCTCACGTTCTTGTCGCTCAGCGGCTTCATAACCTTAGCCAGCCCGTCGCCTAAAAACCAATAAGCCGCAAGAAGAACGGCCAAAACACAAATCAGGACCAGGAGATAGCCGGCAAAATACTTGAAGGCTTTTTTTAGGTCGCTCGCGGCGCCGCGGCTCCAATCGGCCAGGGCCGCGCGCCGGGAGACGCCCAGCCCGGCCAGCAGCACCCGCGAAATAAGCGCGGTAGCCAGCAGCGCGGGGATCATAGCCTCGAAAGGGCTGAGCTCGATCCCCGAGCGGCGCTCGAAGAAAGCCACCGCCGTGGAAGCCGCCACCTGGCACAAAAAAATAAGAGCCGTCAGCCGCCACAACTGACTGAAATTGCCGCAGGTCTTTATGCCGTCAAAAGGATTCTTTTCTTCCATAAGCAAAGTCCCGGGCTTTTGGCCCGGGACAAAAACAGCTTCAGCCTGGCATTCTAGCGCGGCTGCGGGGCGGGACCGTTCGGGCCGGCCTTGGTCACATAGTCTATAGCGTAGCTGAAACTGCCGAGCTGACCGGTGACAGCGGAGCCGACGACACCCAGACCCGCGGCGTTGAAAGCCGCGGCTTTTTCGGCCATGGCCTTCTTGGCTTCGGTGTCAAAGGTGAAAGTTTCAGGGGCCTGATAGGTTTCTATCGCGGCGGAGGGGATCACCCCGCCCTGCTGGTAGATATTTCCCGCCAGAAAATCCACGCTGAAAGAATAGTCGCGCCCCTCGGGCCTGACCACGGCGGAAAGGGGGGAAACTCCGGCTTTGGAAAAGGCCGGCAGAGCTTCTTTGGAGGCTTTCAGCGCCTCTTTGTCGAAGGGAAAGACCTCGCGCGAATCGTAGCGGGCTACCGAGTACTGCGGGCGGGCGCCGTAATTATTGGTCTTAACGACATATTCAACCGTTACGGCATAATCCCTGTCGGGACGCGGCACCGCCTTGCCGCGGATAGCCGGTACGCCGGCCTGCTTGAACAGGGCCAGGTAGGCGGGAATATTTTTCTCCGCTTCGCTTTCAAAGGTGAATTTGCCGCCGGTATAGCTTTCGAATTTCACGTCATATTCCTGAGTCGGGCGCAGGAGATTCTTTACCAGATAATCCACCGAAAAGGCGTTATCATTGCCGACATCGTAAAGGGAGGAGCCCAGGACGGGAAGTTTGGCTGTCCGGAAATTGGCGGAGCAGGACTTCATCGCCTCGGTAGCGTCGGCTTCCAGCCAGTACGCGGCGCCGTTCTTATAGGTTTCTACCAGAACAGCCGGCGGCAGGGCGGCGCCGTTCTTTACGGTAGGCAGATAGTCGATCACAAAAGAGTAGTCATTGCCCTTAGCCACCACGCGGCCGCCCAGAGTGGTTATGCCGGCCGCCTTGAGCGCGTTTATGCGGGCGTCCATGGCCGGCTTCACCTCGCTCTCAAAACTAAATTCCTCGTCGGTGGTATAGCTGGCTATCGTTACGCCCGGAGGCGTGACAGGGGCGGGCCGTGAAGGTTCTACAGCCTTTGTAGCCGGGATATCCCCAAGCGCGGCGGAGTCGAGGCTGAAAGATCGCGAAAAAGACGGGACACTAAGGGCGAGAACTGAAACCGCGGCAAGAATGAAGTTTTTAAACATTAAGCCTCCTGCGCACTTTACCTTTAAATTATAGTAACTAAACCTTGGCCGCGTATGGGCCGAAAGACCTTGTTTTTTATAGGCCCGGGAAACCAGGCCCCGCGGGCCGGGCATGGGGTTGCTCTGGAGCCGCTTTGGGGAGGTGAGGCCCGGCTTTAGAGCGAAGCATAATTATGCTTCGCGCCCGGGCCGCAAGGGCGGAGGCGGTTTTCTGCGCAAGCAAAACCGCCGAGCCGGGACCGC
>CAIQNV010000062.1 GCA_903873295.1 uncultured Elusimicrobia bacterium | reverse complement strand
ATTAGCCGTGGCAGAATCCTCACCGATAAGACCAAGACCGGACTGCGGCAGGTTTTTAACGGCACCAAGATAACCCGGCGCGGTGAGCTGGCAAGCCCGGGCTATGGCGGGGCTAAGAACAGCCAGGTCCGGGTCGGTCGGGGCCGGCGCCACACCCGCGGCGGCCTTCCACTGCGTCCAGGTGCGGTCCTTCAGAATGCGTTCCGGCTCGATATCGTAGCAATCCAGGTAATTTTTAAAAGTAAGTTCCTTGCCCGTATCCTGCCTGAAGGTTTTTATGGTCTCTGGGATGTAAGTGCCCAGGTTGGAATAAGCCGCCTTGATATTCTTGAGCACGGACTCCATGGCCTGTTTCTCAAGGTGAATGGAGCAGCCCGGCGGCACATGCGGGAAGCCGTGCTCGATCTCACTCTCTATGTTATAGCGGTTCCCGGGCAGCAGTGCCGCAAATTTGCGGTCCACGCGGTAGCGCTTGTGCATTTGGGCCACAAAATCCAGCACCTGCAGGTAATCCTTGCCCGGCGCATGCCGCAAGCCGCGACCAAGCTGCTGCAGAAATACGGTAAGGCTTTCCGTAGGTCTTAAGAAAAGCACGGTGTTCAGCTCGGGGACATCCAGGCCTTCATTAACCCGAAGCCAGCAGGCTTCCCCGCGCCAGCGGGTCGAGGGCCAAGCGCTATGCGCGCCAGGCCCGAGAGGGTGTATGCCGCGCCGCAGGCGTCCGAGCTATGCGAGGAGATAATTTCAGCAGAAATTTTCCGGCTGAAAAGGTCAACCGGTAAGGGACTCCACATTTCCGCTTATACGCGCTTATCTGCCTGAGCCACGTCATCTACATAAGCCTGTTCGAGAGCCGTAATATTGTATTTGCCGGCCTGCCAGAAACGATCGTCCTCTACACTTATTTGACGAGCCTACATAGGCGGTTGATAGATCAGGAACCTCTTTTTCCTGTTGGGAAATAGCCACCTGCTTTAGCACTGCCTTTATAAATCACTCGCCTGGCTTCTTTTAGTTTCAGTAGCCAATTTTCAATAGTCCTTGCAGGAACTTTTAAGACAACTGCAAGCCCTGGCGCCCGCTGTCCCGGGTTCTTTTTTATTTCTGCCTCAAGAATATTTACACCCCCATTTACACCCCCATTTACACCCCCAACTGTTCCAATCTCGCCTTTGGTATTTTTGAACCCGGGCCTGAAAAAGACTACGGTAAAGCCGCTTTTAATTCTCTTGAAACTAACCTTAACGCCCGCCGCGCGGCATTCCTGGCTTATGCGCTTCAGCCCTGAACCCCATTTCTCTATATCCTCCGAGCGAAACAGCGTTTCCGCTATAAGCGGATTACGTGGAATGCTGGGCTCGGACCCTTTAATAAAATCCTCTGGGGAATAGTCGCCGGGGAAGAGGCCTGGGTTGAAAATCTCTATCCTGTCCCTGTAGATCGCGACCTCGTTGCTTTTAGGGTTATCAAAATCCCTGTGACACAGGGAATTAATTAGGGCCTCCCTAACCGCCCGGACCGGGACCTCGGGGATCTCCACCCTCTGGCTGCCCGTAAGATCCGCCCGCCAGTTTATGTGCTCCTTTATGTATGCTTCGCTCCTGGCGGCCAGCTGTAAAATATTACCGTGAAAGCTTTGGATATCCAGGAATGTGATCTTATCTTTGCCGGCGAAGATTGCGGCCTGCACCTCCAGCGCATTCTCTTTGCCGAAAAGGGCGTGGCCGGCATTAAGCAATTGACCGTCTTTTATCAGGTGAAGTTTCGCCAGAACATTCCGGACGGAATCGAATGAGAAATTTATCCGGCCGGCATCCCTGCCACGTTTCACAAAAGACCGCAGCGTCTGGCCGTCCGCGCCCGAAGGCGCGCTGCCTGACAGTTCCGTTCCCCAGGAGTAAGCGTAGTTTTTCTTCTTTTCGATCAGCCTCGCTATTTCCCTGGCCGACAGTTTCCTGTCCTCGTCGCCTGAACGCAGGTAAAACCGACCGTAAGCGGAATACAGACCGTCATGCCCGCTGAAATCCACAACGACACAACTTTTGCCGTCTATCTCCCTGGCTTCGATATCGGGGTAAATCCTGGGGTCGATGTGGGTTGAAATTGCCTGTGAAATATCCTTCAGAGTAGCACGGCCAATATGCTGCCCCGCAACGCTGCCATCGTCCGCAATGCCGAAATATACCCGGCCCCTGCCGTGTTTGTTAAGAATAGCCCCAATAGAAATTACGGCTTCCTTAAGTTCGGAAGTAGATCTTTTTAATTCCAGCGTTTCGCTTTCCCTAAGAGTCATAAATCCCCCCGTGCCGTATAAATAGCATAGCAGACGAACCCGACAACGGTCTGTCGGGATGGTTTTGGATATTTTGGGGATTTGAAAATGGCCTGAAACTGCGAAGAAATTATTTTTCTTCGAATTCTGCCCGCATGGAGGGCGGCATATACGTTAGATCTTTGGGCGCATTGGTCGACAAAGGCTCCTGTGTCTTCCCCACCTCGGGCGCGGCCGTCTCACCGCTCTTCTTCGAAAGAAGCGCCTGCCTTTTCTCTTTTTCCTTCTCCTCAAGCGCTTTGCGCATGGCGGGCGGCATGTATTTAACATCCTCGTGGGCTTTTAGCGGCGGTGGCTCGGTAGGGATAAGCACCGCGCGGCTTTTTCCCGCCGCCTCGCCGCACCCCGCGCGCTCGGCATGCTGCAGAGTTTCACGCAAGAAAGCGCTGTTAAGCCGCTCAGCCGGAGCAAGCTCCGTACTGTGGGCGACCGCCAGGGGCGGCGGCATGCCGGCCCTCAAGTATTCGCGGATATCGCGGATAGCAATGGGATCAAGCGCTTTCTCCTTGAACCAGAGTATATAGCCGTTCAGGCCGGCTATATTAGTTACCTTGGTAAAGGATTCCTCTGGCGGCGTGGGCAGGCTGCCCGCGCATACTATGACATTACGCACCATGACCCCGCCGAATTCGGCTTTAAGCAGGTTGAAGCAGACGTTGCCCGCGCGCTGAACCTGGTCGAAGGGATCGTGGTAGACGCCCTCCTGGGCGAACTTGCGGCTCCAGCGCTTGGTCTCCAGCACAAATACACCAGCCGGGGTGATAACCAGATGGTCCAGCTGTGCGCTCACCAACGCCGCCCCCCCATTGAACTTTCGGATCTTGCGAGCCTTCAGCCGGACATCGTTAAGCACTATGCAGTCGCCGGGCAATTCCTTTAGCTTTTCTATAACTTCCAACTCCGCCAAAGCACCGGCCAGTTCGGGCGACTGTAGCGCGGCCTCCACCTCGGCCATGTCTCCGGCCAGGACTGCGGCATACCGCTGCTCCAGAGCGAAAAGGCGTGAGATATCGTATTTAGTTTTCAGAATGAGGAACCAATTTATCAAGGCGCTGAAAATGCCCGGCTCGGCGCGCAGCAGGGCGATCCGGGCGTTCTTATACCGCACACAGGCAGCTACCTGAGAGTGAAAACGGTCGATGGCCGGTTTGCATGCCGCGCGCATATTCTGCAGCAGCGGCTGCAGCTCCTCAGGCCGCACAACGTAAATATTCCGTGCCGCCAGCTTTTCCATGAAAGTCCGCCAGGCGCCGCTTTCCCCCAGGATCAGGGCCTTACCTGAAACAGCCCGCGCCTCCGCAGCACCTGGCTGCGCTCCGGAGGACCTGCCGCCGTTCTCCCATTTGCGCAGGCCCACACGGAACAACTCTTTCCCCATCTCCAGGCCGAAACGGGTGAGTGCGGATTTGGGCGAAGCATACCGGGCCAGCAGATTTAACCCAAGCGCGGATTTTATCAACTGCCAGAGCAACATAAGAACAGCTATTACAAAAAAGAATCCCGCGGCAAGCTTAAGTAACGGCGCGAAAGCTGGCAATAAAGAAAATGGGCCCGATAGCACATAGGCGCCTATGCTTAAAATGGCGTAAAACCACCAAGTCAAGTTTACTTGAGGATTTGCTTTGTGCCGCCTATACATTATGTCTCCGCGGAAACTATAGCTCGCTGAAACCTATCTAAAGATTCTGTAAACTCAATCGAATCTGGAAGTTAGGAAGCAGCGTCCCCGCCCCCCCCCAGCGCCGGCAATTTCAACCCGTGACAAAATGTCACGACTTCTTAGATTTACTGTTTTCCCTCCCGAGCTCTGCCTCTATTTCTTTAATTGTCGGTAATTGGCCTTTAAGCTCTGTCGGCAGGGAAGCCACCAGTTTAGTGCGCCAATTGGCTATGCCGATCGGTTTGCTGATATCACGCAAAGCGTATTCCGCAATAACCCGCTCTTTGGACTTGCACAGGATCAGCCCGATAGAGGGCTTGTCGTCCGGGTGCCGCATCAGGTCGTCCACGGCCGAAAGATAGAAATTAAGTTTCCCGGCAAACTCCGGCTTAAATTCACCGGCTTTCAGTTCTATAACCACGTAACAGCGCAAGCGCAGGTGGTAAAGAAGAAGATCCAGGTAAAATTCCTTTCCGCCGATCTCGAACGGCACCTGCCTTCCCACGAACGCGAAGCCCACCCCTAGCTCTACAAGGAACTTCTGAATGTGATCAAGCAACCCCTGCTCAAGGTCTTTCTCCCGGTAACCGGAGGCCGCTGGCATAAAATCAAAAGTGTACGGGTCCTTAATCATCTGTTGAGCCAGGTCGGACTGCGGGGCTGGTAAAGTGGCTGCGAAGTTACTTACAGCTTTACCCCCGCGCCTATATAAACCGCTCTCTATCTGATGTACCAACACACTGCGGCTCCAATTATTTGTTATGGTATTCTGCACGTAAAACAGTGCCTCGTCCATAGCTTTACACTTGTAAAGAATTGCGATATTGTGCCCCCAGGGAATGTGGGTAATTTGTGCAACAGCCTGTTGCACAATTAGGCTAACAGCCTGTTGGCCTTTTGGGGTTTTTAATTGCGAAACAGCCTGTTTCGCAATTAGTCTAACAGGCTGTTGGACAATTGGCTTGTTCTGAGTGTAAAACAAATACCATTTCTGAATATGCATCAGGTTACTGCGGGAAAAACCTTTCATCTCTGGGAATTCAGTAGAGAGATCTCTGCTTAATTGTTCAATCAAGCCCACTCCCCATTTAGAGTTGACCTGTTTTGCCACAATATCCGCACCAAGCTCCCAATACAACTCAAGAAGAGTTGTATTAACTTTTACTGCCGCTTTAAGCTGGGCGCTGCGAACCCTGTTCTTGATATCTGCCAGCCAGGTTTTATAGTTTGAATTGTGGATTAGGTTTTTTATCGTTCCAGACATAATCCCCCCTTGCCGCACAAATAGCATAGCAGGTGAACCCGACAACGGCGTGTCGGGTTGGTTTTGGAGATTTTGCGGATTTTTGAGGTCGCTATTTGCGACCTCATATTGAACTGGTCCCAATTTGCAACCAGTTCCGTGCATCCCTGCGCTTCAAGGTGCCAAATTGGCACCTTGCTAATTCTTGCACCGCTGGTACAAATTTTATCCGCCGACGCGGTTTGCCTCGAGTAGTTCGGCGGGCATGGGGTGGTCTAGGTGCCAGACCATGGCGATGGGGCGGTTACCTTCGTGGCTGATACAGCTGCCGCAGCCGAGGAACTGGAACGGGGCCGTCAGGGGGCCATTCGTGCGATTCAACCGGACGAAGAGGTAGATGGAATAACCGCGCGCGGCGTGGTGGATGAGATTCTGTCCGGCCGTGCTGGCCTGCGTGGTGCCGCTCTGGGATTCCCAGTGCATGTGGGTTAAATTGATCGGGTAGTCCTTGTACAAAGTGGTGGCCGAAAAATCCTTGTCGCTTTTGTTGAGGGTTATAAGCAGGGCGTAGGCTTTCTTGTCCGGGAAATGCAGCACGCCGACGCCGCGCTGGGTGGACTCGCTGAAAGTGTCCCGGCCGAAGGCGGCCTGGATCTCGTTGTTGGTGTAGTTGCCGTGCAGTTCCAGGGGCAGGGCGTACGGCTTATGGCCGGCGCACTGGGTAATGTCCATCTGGCAATCGGCCACCTCGCGCAGGTCGGCAAGGATGCTGGGGTTCGCCTCAAGCCGCCGGAAGGCCTCATCGCGCGTGCCCAGGCCCCGCTGGGCGCCAATCTTGCCCCAAAGCATGGAGTACAGCATATTAGCCGCGGCCGAATCCTCGCCAATAAGGCTAAGGCCCGACTGCGGCAGACCCTTAATGGCGCCCAGATAACCCGGCGCGGTGAGCTGACAGGCGCGGGCTACGGCAGGGCCAAGCACAGCCAGGTCCGGGTCGGCCGGGGCCGGCGCCACACCCGCGGCGGCCTTCCACTGCGTCCAAGTGCGGTCGCCCAGCAGGCGCTCGGGCTCGATGGCGTGCACCGCCAGGTAATTCTTTAAAGACAGCTCTTTGCCCGTGTCCTGCGCAAAGGTTTTTATGGTCTCGGGGATATAAGTGCGCAGGTTGGCATAAGCCGCCTTGATATTCTTTAGCACGGCCTCCATGGCCTGTTTCTCAAGGTGAATGGAGCAGCCCGGCGGCACATGCGGGAAGCCGTGCTCTATCTCACTCTCTATGTTGTAGCGGTTCCCGGGCAGCAGCGCCGCAAATTTGCGGTCTACCCTGTAACGCTTATGCATCTGGGCGACAAAATCCAGCACCTGCAGATAATCCTTGCCCATTGAATGCCGCAAGCCGCGGCCAAGCTGCTGAAGAAAAACCGTAAGGCTTTCCGTAGGCCTTAAGAAAAGGACGGTGTTTATCTCGGGAACATCCAGGCCTTCATTAAATAGGTCCACAGTAAACACAAACCTGAGCTGCCCGTCTTTAGCCTGCAGCTCGCGCACCGCGCGCTTACGCACCTCATCGTCTGTCCCGCTGGTAACGGCAACAGACTTTATCCCGGCCAGGTTAAATTGTTCGGCCATGAACCCGGCATGCCGTATGGAGACGCAGAACCCCAAACCTTTGGTTCTGCCCAGGTTCCCCAGCTGGTACCTGTTAAGCGCGTCTATAATAGTCCTCACGCGCTTATCCGCCTGGGCAGCGTCGTCCACATAAGCAGTCTCCAGCGCGCCGGTATTGTACTTGCCGGCCTGCCAGAAACGGTCGTCCTCAACGCTTACAGGGTCCGCCACGCCGAAGTACTGGAACGGGCAAAGCAGCTTTTCATCCAGGGCTTCGGGCAGCCTGAGCTCGGCCGCTATGCGGTTGCCGAAATACGGGAGGATGCTTTCGCCGTCCATGCGCTCGGGCGTGGCCGTTAAGCCAAGCAGCACCCTGGGGGCAAAGCCGGTAAACACCCCCTCGTAACTGCTGGCCGGCGCATGATGCGCTTCATCCACAACAATAAACTCATAAAAATCACGCCCGACCAGTTCCCAGATCTTTTTTGAATTGGCGGTCTGGATAGTACAGAACACGTGGCTCATATCCGCGGGCGCAGCATGGTTGCCGCCCATGCGGGCGCCGAAATCCGGCTCTTTTAAGACATTGCGCATGGTGGCGAGATTTTGGTCCAGAATTTCGTCGCGGTGGGCGATAAACAGGAGCCTGGGCCGCCTGTTGCCGTTGGCAAGGCAATAATTTTTATAATCCAGCGCGGCAATAATGGTTTTGCCGGTGCCGGTGGCGGCAACAATAAGGTTTTTGAAGCTCTTGCGGTATTCGCGCTCTACCTGCAGCGCTTCAAGGATACGCGCCTGGTAGGGGT
>CAIQNV010000061.1 GCA_903873295.1 uncultured Elusimicrobia bacterium | reverse complement strand
GGGGTTGCCCATTCCGCCGCGCAGGAACCGTTGCGCGGTTCCCCCCGAAGCGGGGCCCCCCTCCCCAAAGCGGCTTCAGAGCAACCCCAGGCCCGGCCCGCGGCTGTTTTACCTCAGCAAGTGCAGTTTTATATCGGACTACCGGGCATTTGCCCATGGGAAATCCGGAAGCGTCAAGGTAGTTTTTAGGAGACATCATGAGAATCGCTCTGTGCCAGTACGACATGAAGTGGGAGGACAAAGAGGCAAATAAGAAGAAGATCACGGATCTCCTTGCCGCTTTCCCGCGGAGGAGCGAGATAGACTGGCTCGTCCTGTCCGAGATGTCGCTGACCGGGTTTACCATGAATTCCGCCCTGGCCGAGCTTACCGACGCCGACCGCCAGTTTTTCTGCGACCTGGCCCAGAGAAACAACATTAATATTTCTTACGGCGGAGTCGAGGGCGGTTTTAACAAGCTTATCACCATTAACAGGCACGGCGACCGGGTAAACGACTACTCAAAGATCCACCTCTATGCTTTCGGCGGCGAAGATAAATATTTTAAGGCGGGCGCAAAGCAGAAGTTGTTCGAGCTGGAAGGCTTCCGCGTAATGCCGGCCGTCTGCTTCGACCTGCGCTTCCCGTACCTGTTCTGGAGCATGGCTGAAAAAGCCGATATCTATATTGTTATAGCCGCCTGGCCCATGCGCCGCGCTGAGCATTGGATGACCCTCCTTCGGGCGCGAGCCGTTGAAAATCAGGCCTATTGTCTGGGTGTTAACCGTATCGGGGTCGAGGGCAAGGTGGAGTATTCCGGCAACTCCATGTGCTATGACCCGCTCGGAAAAACCGCGCTGGACTGCGGCACGGCGGAAGGCATTTTCCTCTCGGAGGCCCCGCTGGACAAAGCGCTGGTGGCTAAGACGCGCGAGCGTTTCCCCTTCATCGGCGAGCGAAAGGATTTCCCCTGGCAGTAAGGGGTGTTCGGAAGGGGCCGGAACGTAAAACGCGTTCGGCCACACCGTGGCCTCACTCGGTATTCGCCCGCCGCGCTTATGCAAGCGGCGGGCTCAACGACGGTTTTACTAACCCGGCCCCTTCCTCGCGTTTGGTGAAAATATGGACTTACTTTCTTATGGCGACAGCATACCAGAGGGCGATTACCGCCTGCACTCGGCGTTCGCGAACGCGTTGAACTTCAGGAGGGGCAAGATCATAGTGTCGCTCGTGCCGCCGCGCACCGGCGCGGGGCCGTTTAATCTGGTCCTGAAGCAGCTGCCTTCGGGCGCGACGCGCCTGCGCGCCTCCCGGTTTTATTTTTATGTGGATGAAAACCGCCTGCGCAAGGAGCCGGAGGCGCTTTATTCTTCGGCGATGCCTCTGGTAGACGCGAAGCCCGAAACCGTGCAGGCTAATCTCGCGGTGCTGTCCGGGATCCTGGTCCGCAAGGCCCCGCCGATGAGCCTGGCCTTCATTTTTGAGCCCGCGCTCGAAAAAGGCTTCTCCCGCGTTTTTGACCGGCACCTCCTGGCCCGGTTCAAAAAAGCCGTCGCGTATCTTTATGCCGGGGATTATGCCCGCGGGGTTAAGACCATGCGCGGGCTGGGCCTCGGCCTCACTCCCTCCGGAGACGATTTTATCAGCGGCCTGCTGGCCGGGTTCAACTTCGCGCGGCTGAGCCTGCGGTTCAACACCGAAGCCCGCATAGAGCAGATCTTTTTTTACGCCGAGGGCGGCAACCTTATCTCGAACGATTTCCTTCGCTCCTCCTACGAGGGCAAGGTCAACGCGAAGGTGCGGCGGCTTCTGAAGGCCCTGGCCGGGACCGACAGGAGGGCGCTTGAGGCGGCTGCGGCCGCCGCGCTTAAAAGCGGCCATACTTCGGGCGCGGATTTTTGCGCGGGCCTGGTCTTCGCGCTCCGGGACGCCTTAAAGCCGTCCTGACAGTTTCGGCGCACTTTAGCGGGCCTGGTTTTTAATGGAGAATATATGATCAAAACAATTATTAAGAAGGGCGCTTATTTTGACTCGGTTTCGCTGATGCAGGTGGCGAAGAAGCTCAACGCCATCTCCGGGGTAATAGATTCCGCCGTGGTCATGGCCACCAGGGAAAATAAAGGAATAATAAGGGCTTCCGGCTTGCTCACTCCGGAAATACTTAAAGCCGGCGACAGCGACCTGGCTATCGCCGTCAGCGCCAAAACCCCGGCGGCCGCAAACGACGCCTTCGCCGCCGCCGAAGAACTTCTGAATAAAAGACCTTCGCAGTCCGCCGGCGGCGCGGAGCGCAAAGCCGCCGGCCTTGCCGACGCGGTCAGGACTCTGGACGGCGCCAACCTGGCCGTGATCTCCGTGGCGGGCCGCTTCGCCGGCGCGCTGGCCGCCGAGTGCCTTGAGAAAGATCTTAATGTCATGCTTTTTTCCGACAATGTGCCGCTCGAAACCGAAATCGAACTAAAAAAGACCGCCATAAAGAAAGGCCTGCTGATGATGGGCCCTGACTGCGGGACGGCCATTATAAACGGCGCTCCTATAGCTTTTGCCAATTCTGTGCGCCGCGGCAATATAGGCGTGGTCTCCGCTGCCGGCACCGGCCTGCAGGAGGTCACTACCCTTATCTCCAACGAGGGGGCCGGGATCTCTCAGGCCATCGGTACCGGCGGGCGCGACGTCAAGCTGGAAGTGGGGGCAATGGGCCTTATACAGGCGCTGGAAATGCTTGAGGCCGACCCGGCCACGGAAGTGCTGCTGATAGTTTCCAAGCCCCCCCATCCCGAGGTGCTTAAGAAAATCATTGCCGGGATAAAGAAAACAAAAAAACCAGTTGTGGCGGTACTGCTTGGCGGCGGGATAAAAGAAAAAATAAGGGAAGGCTTTTATCCGGCTAAAACACTTGAGGAAGCCGCGTACAAGGCTGTCTGCCTGGGTAAGGGCTGGAAGCTGCTGAAAGCCAAAGAGATAATATACGACATGAACCTTAAGGCTGAAGAACTGGCGAAGCGCGAAGCTGTAAAAAAGGATAGATCCCGCTGCCTGCGCGGGCTCTTTTCCGGCGGCACTTTCGTGAGCGAGTCCCAGGTGATCCTTAAAGGGCTTATAGGAAATCTCCGGTCCAACGCGCCGCTGGATAAGAAATGGAAGCTTAAGAATTCGCTGCAGCTTTCAGGCCACGCGGTTATAGACCTGGGAGAGGACGAGTTCACCGTGGGGCGGCCGCACCCCATGATCGACTTCAGTCTGCGCAATAAAATGATAATTTCGGAAGCTAAGAAGCCGGAAGTCTCGGTGCTGCTGCTCGACGTGGTGCTGGGCTACGGCTCGAACCTGAAGCCGCTGGAGGATATAGTCCCGGCCATAACGGAGGCGTTCCTCCGCAACCCGGAATTATCCGTAGTGGCTTCTGTTACCGGCACCGAGGCCGATCCGCAGGTGCGCTCCAAAGTCGTGAAAGGCCTTGAG
Source organism: uncultured Elusimicrobia bacterium (assembly GCA_903873295.1). Lineage (GTDB taxonomy): Bacteria > Elusimicrobiota > Elusimicrobia > Elusimicrobiales > UBA9959 > UBA9959. The sequence goes on along the minus strand of CAIQNV010000061.1, from coordinate 22,330 downwards.
ACCGCCGGGGTGATCGTGATGCCGTCCAATGCCGGGGCCTGTCGCCTGGCCGGTGAGATAATCAGGCTGGCGGCAAAGAGGTAAAACTATGAAACTTTTTGAATCCGAACTGAAGGTTATAAATATCGGCCTGGAGTCTTTCCGGCAGGGCCTCTCCGATGCCGGGGTTAAAAGCGTGCAGGCCCAGTTCAAGCCGCCTCTTTCCGGCGAGGCGGCGCTGTTCTCCATGGCCGCTGAATATTCCGCCCGTATCGGTAAGGCGAACGCCAAGGCCCTCGGGAAAATACTCGGGGCGAAGCCGGCGCTGACGGGCATGGGCATAGCGCTCGACGTCATTCCCGGCATGAAAAAAGATCTGATCCTGCACGCCGGCCCGCCCGTGACCTGGACGCGGATGTGCGGGCCCATGCGCGGCGGCATAATGGCGGCCCTGATGTACGAGGGGCTGGCTAAAAGCCCCGAAGAGGCGGAGAAGCTCGCGGCTTCCGGTAAAATAAAATACGAGCCCTGCCACGAGCACGGCGCCGTGGGGCCTATGGCCGGCATCATCTCGGCCTCCATGCCGGTGTTTATCGTCAAGAACGAAGCGGCCGGGAACTTCGCCTACGCCACGCAGAACGAGGGGCTCGGCAAGGTGCTGCGCTACGGCGCTTACTCGCCCGAGGTCATAGAGCGGCTTAAATGGATGGAGACCGCGCTTTACCCGACGCTGAAAGCGGCGCTGGAATTTCTGGGGAAGGTGGACCTGAAGGGCATCGTAGCCCAGGCGCTGCACATGGGCGACGAGGTGCACAACCGCAACCGCGCCGGAACTTCGCTGTTCTACCGGGCCATCGCTCCGGCCGTGATAAGGACGGCGCGTGACACGGAGACCGCCGCTAAAGTGCTGGAGTTTATAAACGGGAACGATCATTTCTTCCTGAACTTGTCTATGGCGCTGTCGAAAGTTTCGCTGGACGCGGGGCGCGGCGTTAAGGATTCCAGCCTTGTGATCGTCATGGCGAGGAACGGCACCGATTTCGGCGTTCAGCTTTCCGGTACGGGCGGCAAGTGGTTCACCGGGCCCGCCCCGGTGCCGGACGCTCTTTACTTCCCCGGCTACTCCAAGGCCGACGCGAACCCCGATATAGGCGACTCGGCTATTACCGAAACCAACGGCCTTGGCGGTTTCGCCATTGCGGCGGCGCCGGCCATCGTGCAATTCGTGGGGGGCACCGCCGCCGACGCGGTGAGCTACACGCTGGCGATGTATGAAATTACGGCCGGGGAGAACAACATCTACAAGATCCCCTATCTGAATTTCAGGGGCACCCCTACCGGCATAGACGTTATAAAAGTGGCCAAGTCCGGCATCCTCCCGTTCATCGATACCGGAGTGGCGCATAAAAAAGCCGGCATAGGCCAGGTCGGCGCCGGCGTCCTGAGCGCCCCCCCCGAGCCCTTCGTCAAAGCCTTCGAGTATTTTGCGCGGAACCTTAAATAGGGACCGCGAGATGCCCAGTCGGGGTCTACCGCAGGGGCCAGAACGCAAAACCGGCGTCGGCCACACCGTGGCCGCGCCTGCCTGTCTCGAGCTCGGCGCTTACGCAAGCCTCGCTCTCCGACGGGCTTTTGCTAACCTGGCCCCTGCGGTCTCCCCCTCTGTTTAATGAAAGCGACTCGAGTAGTCCGGCGGAGACCGTGTGGGTCGGGTTAGCAAAACCGTCGTTGAGCCCGCCGGTTGCATAGCCCGGCGGGCGAATACCGAGCGAGGCCACGGTGTGGCCGAGCGTGTTTTACGTTCCTGCCCACACGGTAGGCCGCCGAGATGCGATTCTGTTTAAAGCCCGGAATTTGCTGATTTTCCTTGTTTTTTGGAGGTTGAATTGCTAATATATCTATGGAAGGTGGCTGAAGTTCAGCCGCTTTTTTTTGTATCGCGCGTCTTTTGAGGGATCTATGGACAAGTCCAAAATCGAGAGCGAAGTCGAGACTACCCTGGCTCAGAGCGGCTTTGAGCTGGTGGACCTGCGCGTGGCCAGCCATAACGGCAAGCCGCTGCTGCAGCTCTTCGTGGACAGGGAAGTCGGCGGCGTGAACCTGGACGATTGCGCGGCTTTGAGCGAAAAAGTCGGAACCTTCCTTGATACGAACAATTGCTATGAGAACGGCTATTTCCTGGAGGTTTCCTCCCCGGGAGTGGACCGCGTTATCAAGAAAGAAAAAGATTTCAAACGCTTCGCGGGTCAGCAGATAAAAGTGCGCCTGAAGCGGCCGGTGAACGGCTCGCGCGTATATTACGGCGCCATAGACGGCTTTGAAAACGGGCAGGCTCTCCTGTCCGGCGGCTTAAAATTCAGTCTTGAGGATATCGACGAGGCCAGGCTGCATCCCGCCGACGACGAGATCTTCAGGCGAAAATAATACAGGGGTAAAGAAAATGACAACCAACAAGGAACAGAAGAACAAATCGGACCTTTTGCTGGCTCTCGAGCAGCTGGAGAGGGAGAAGAATATAAAGCGCGAGGACGTCTTCAAGACCATCACGGACTCGCTGGTGAGCGCGCTGCGCAAATATTTCGGCAAGACCGCCCAGATCATGGCCGGCATAGATCCCGATACCGGCGAGATGGCCGGCTTCCTGGTGAAGAAGGTCTCCGACCCCGTCGTCACCCCGGAGCTGGAAATAACGCTGGCCGAGGCCCAGAAGCATATGCCCGAGGCCAAGCTCGGCGACGACGTGCACATCCCCGTGCCGATACAGGATTTCTCCCGCATAGCGGCCCAGACCGCCAAGCAGGTGCTGATACAGAAGATACGCGAAATAGAAAAAGTGCGCGTCTACGACGAGTACAAACCCCGCGAGGGCGAAGTCGTGACGGGCCTCGTGCATCATGTGGCCGGCCGCGATATCTTCGTGGACCTCGGCAAAGCCGAAGCCATCCTGCCCTTCTCCGAGCAGATACGCCGCGAGCATTACAGCGTGAACCAGCGCGTGCGCGCCATCATCCATCGCGTGGACAAGGAAAACAAGGGCCTGCAGATCGTGCTCTCCCGCGCTTCGGGCAATTTTTTGAAGGCCCTGTTCGAGGCCGAAGTCCCGGAGATCTCCGAGAAGGTGATAGAGATCGTGGACGTGGTCCGCGACCCCGGCTTCCGCGCCAAGGTGCTGGTGCGCAGCAATTCCCCCAAGGTGGACCCCGTGGGCGCCTGCGTCGGGATACGCGGCTCGCGCATACGCGTTATCATGAACGAGCTTTCCAACGAGAAAATAGACCTTATCCCTTATATCAAAGACACCCTCACGATGATCGCCAAGTCGTTCTCCCCCGCCACGGTCAGCTCCGTGAAGATATTGGACAAAGAGAACAAGCGGGCGCAGATCATCGTTCCCGACGACCAGCTGGCTATGGCCATCGGCCGCGAGGGACAGAATATACGCCTGGCCAGCCGCCTGACGGGCTGGGAGATAGAGGTGAAGTCCGAGGGCCAGCGCTCCGAAGATAACAAGCGCACCACCGACATGGCCATGCAGGACCTCCTCAAGATCGACGGCATAGGCGCCAAGGTGGCCGAGACGCTGATAACCATGAACGTGCTGGATATCCGCACCGTCGCCGGCCTCACCGAGGAAGAGCTCTGCTCCCTTGAAGGCATAGGCGAGAAGACCGCCCAGAAAATTATCGCAGGCGCGAAAAAATTTCTTGAAGAGAACCCTAACTACGGGCAGGCCGCCGCGCAGGAAGAAGCTCCCAAGACAGAAGAGGTGAAAAATGAGCCCGAAGAAATCCAAGGAAAATGAAAATTTAGAGGCGAAGGAAGCCGAGGCCGGTACGGAAGGCGGGGATAAGGCGGGTCTTAAAAAGAAGGCCGCCGCCAAGCCCGAGGGCGAAAATAAAGCCCCCGCAAAAAAAGCCGCGCCCAAGCCTAAAAAAGCGGAAGGGGAAGCTCCCGCCGCCGAGAAGCTTGCCAAGCCCAAAAAGGTAAAAGCGGGGGAGCCCGCGCCCGACCTTGAGCTGCCCAAGAAGCCCGATCTTAAGCGCTTCATGTTCTCCCATTCCACGGCCGAAGGCACCATCGCCGCCGGGCCCACAGGCCAGAAAGAAGAGCCGAAGCCGGCAGAGCCTCCCAAGCCGGCCGCGCCGCCGCCGGCCGCCGCCGCGCCGGCTAAGCCCGCCGTGACCCCGGCTCCCGTATTTAAGCCGGGGCTTACGCCCCCCGCCAGAACCGGTACGCCCCCCGCTTATTTGATAAGACCGGTGCTCCCCCCTTTAAGGCCGGCAGCCCCGGGCCCCAGGCTGGTGATCCCGCCTCTCATAAAGCCGCCCGCCCCGGCCCTGCGCCCGGGCCCCGCGGCCCCGCGGCCCCCCGCCCCCGGTTTAAGGCCCGGCGCCCCAGCGCCCGCCCGTCCGCTGCATCCCGCCGTGAAACCCGCGGCGCCCAAGCTGCAGCCTCCGGCCGCCAAGCCGGCCGCCCCGGCCGCGCAGCCCCTGGCCGAGGGCGAAAAGCCCGCGCTTCCTAAACTTAAGGTTTCCACCAACGTCATCGTTCGCGAGCTGGCCGAGAAGATGGGCGTTAAGACGACCGATCTCATAAAGAAACTGATGGGAATGGGCGTATTCGCCACCATCAACCAGCGCCTCGACGAGGACGCGGCTATGCTGATAGCGGCCGATTACGGCTATGACCTGGAGCTTATCCCGATGTACGGCGAGGAGGAGCTTAAGGAAGAGATCGAGCATGAGAAGTCCGAAGACCTCAAGCCCCGCTCTCCTATCATCACCATCATGGGCCACGTCGACCACGGCAAAACCACGCTGCTCGACGCCCTGCGCGAGTCCAATGTCGTGGACACCGAGGCCGGCCAGATAACGCAGCACATCGGCGCCTACATGGTCAAAACCCCGCGCGGCAACATAACCGTGCTGGACACCCCGGGTCACGAGGCGTTCACCGCCATGCGCGCCCACGGCGTGAAAATAACGGACATAGTCGTGCTTGTCGTTTCCGCGGTGGACGGCGTCATGCCGCAGACCCTGGAAGCCATCAACCACGCCAAGGCCGCCGACGCGCCGATCATCGTCGCGATAAACAAGATCGACCTTCCCACGGCCAATACCCAGCAGATAAAGCAGCAGTTGTCCAACCACGGGCTGCTGCCCGAAGACTGGGGCGGCAAGACCCCCATGGTGGAAGTTTCCGCCAAGAAGCGCCTGAACCTGGAAAAACTGCTGGAGATCGTGAGCATCCAGGCCGAGATGATGGAGCTGAAGGCCAACCCCGACAAGCCCGGGCAGGGCATAGTGATAGAATCCCGGCTCGACTCCAAGAAGGGTATCGTTGCCACCATTATTAACGTGACCGGCACCATACGCGTGGGCGACCCGTTCACCGTGGGCGCCGCGCACGGCAAAGTGCGCGCCATCGTGGACGACCAGGGCAACCGGCTCCAGGAGCTCAAGCCCAGCCAGCCCGCCGAGGTGCTGGGCATCAGCGGCGAAGTGCCCACCGCCGGCGACGTGCTGAAAATAGTAGAGAACGAGAAAGAGGCGCGCCACGTGGCCGACAAGCGCAAGCTGAACCGCCGCGAGGAGGCGCTTTCCCACCAGAAGCACGTGTCCCTGCTGTCGCTCAAGTCGCAGGTCGACCAGAAGCTGCTGCGCAACCTGAACGTGGTGCTGAAGGCCGATATGTTCGGCTCCATGCAGGCTATCAAGGACTCGCTTGAGAGAATGAGCACCAGCGAGGTGGCCATACTGATGCTGCACACCGGCATAGGAAATATTACGGAATCGGACGTGCTGCTGGCCAAGGCTTCCTCAGCCGTCATCCTCGGCTTCCACGTCGATGCCGACTCGAAGGTGCGGGAGGCGGCCAAGGACGCCGACGTGGAGATACGCGACTATAAGATAATCTACGACCTGCTGGAGGACGTGCGCGCCGCGATGAGCGGGCTGCTCGCCCCGGAGGTAATAGAGACCGTGGCCGGACGCGCCGAAATACAGCAGATCTTCGACCTGAGCTCCGGCAGGGTGGCCGGCTCGCTGGTGCGCGAAGGCAAGCTGGTGCGCAACCAGGTCATGCGCGTCGTGCGCGGCAAGGATGTCGTCGGTACCGGCAAGATAAGCGGCCTCAAGCGCTTCAAGGAAGACGTGAAGGAAGTGGAGAAGGGGATCGAGTGCGGCATACTGCTGGACGGCTTCAAGGACTTCCGCGTGGGCGATATGGTAGAGGTTATAACCAAAGAGGAGCGCATACGGCGTCTTGCGGCGCCGGGCGCCTAGCCCTATGGGTGCAAAACGAAACGAAAGGCTTAAAGAGCTCTTCCTGCAGGAGATCAGCCAGGCGCTGAGGAATGTCAACGGCATTAACGCCAACGGCCTGCTGACGCTGACCGGCTCGGAGCTGACTAAGGACAGCAAGGTCCTTTACGTCTACTACTCGGTGCTGGGCACGGACGCCGAGAGGCAGCGGAAGGAGTTTCTCCTGAAGGCCAATACGCGGGACATCCGCACGCAGCTGTACAAGCGGCTGTGCATCAAAAACATTCCGGAGCTCGTCTTCAAGTTCGACGAGACGCCTGAGAAAGCCGCCCACATAGAGGGCATATTCAAGCAGATCCGCGCCGAGGGCGGTGCGGAGCGAAGCGACGCGATTCAGGGAAAGCAGGCGAAGCGGCAGGATTCAGCGATAAATGACAAACCCGATGAGAACCCTGGACCTTGAGACCGAGTTTAAGCGCCTCGAGGACCTGATAGTAAATTCCCGGACCTTTTTCCTGGCCGGGCACCTCAACCCGGACGGCGACACTATAGGCTCCATGCTGGCTATCGCCTCCGTCCTTAAGCGTCTCGGCAAGAAGGTGCGCCTGTTCTCGCAGGACCCGGTGCCGGAGAACCTGCGCTTCCTCCCCCAGGCGCGCAGCATACATTCCCGGGTGCCCGCAGGTAAGTTCGACGCGGCCATACTTTTGGAGTGCTCTAACCCGGCGCGCGGCGGCAACCTTGAGGCGGTGCTGAAGCGCGCGGTCAAGGTAGTAAACATCGACCACCACAAAACATCCGAGCTCTATGGCGATATCAATATCGTTGAGCCGCATTCCTCCTCCACCGCCGAGATAGTCTACCGCCTGTTCTACAATATGAACGTGAACGTTACCCGGCGCGAGGCTTCCTGTCTTTATACGGGGATAGTCACCGACACCGGCCGCTTCCATTTCCCCGCCACCAGCCCGCGCACGCTGGAAATCGCTTCGCGCCTGCTTGAGACCGGCTTCAAATTCTCCCGCGTAAACGACCTATTGTACGCCACCAAGGCCTGCGAGGGGCTTAAGATCCTCGGCCGCGCGCTGGAAAGCCTGGAGCTGAAGGCCGGCGGCAGGCTGACCGTGCTTACGCTGAAAGACTCTGATTTTAAAGAGCTCGGAGCCCGCTCCGAGCACAGCGAGAACGTGATAAATTACGGGCTGATGCCTCCCGGCGTTAAAGCCGCCGTTATGTTCCGCGAAGAGGAGGGCCGCGTCAGCGTCACCTTCCGCTCGCGCGGCCATCTCGACATGAGCGCGGTAGCAAAGACCTTCGGCGGCGGCGGGCACCGCAACGCGGCGGGCTGCCGCATTAAAGGAACCCTGCACGCGGCCCGGGAAAAAGTCCTGGGCGTTCTTACCCCCCTGTTACAATGAACCAGCCGCAGCCGCCCTCCGGGATCTTCCTTTTTGACAAGCCGAAGGGGATAACTTCCCACGACGCGGTGGAGCTGCTGCGCCGCAAGATTTCCCTTAAGAAGATAGGACACACCGGGACTTTGGACCCCATGGCCACCGGACTGCTGATAATGCTGGTCGGCTCCGCCACCGCCGCGCAGTCGGCCATGCAGGGCTCGGCCAAGGTTTACTCCGGGACTATTCTTTTCGGCGCGGAAACCGACACCTGGGACGCCGAAGGCAGGATCACCGCCGAGGCTCCCGTCCCGGATCTGGGGGAAGAGGCTGTTAAAAAAGCTGTGGCGGCTTTCAGCGGGACGATAATACAGCAGGTCCCGCCGTATTCCGCCGTGCGGCATAAAGGCAAGCACCTTTATAAACTTGCCCGCCAGAACAAGCCCGTGCCCGAAATTAAGCGGGAAGTAGAGGTGCGCTGGCTTTCCTGGGCGGCTAAGCCCCCCGCGCTTGAATTCGAGGCGGAATGCTCCGGCGGCACCTATATCCGCTCTATCGCCTGCGAAATGGGCCGCCTCCTGGGCTCCCGGGCCCATCTTTCCGTTCTGCGGCGACTTTCCATCGGCTCCTGGAGCGTCAGGGACGCGGTCACCGCCGGAGAGCTGGCGGCGCTGAGTCCCGAAGCCGCTCTCGATAGACTTACTCCGGTTCCGGGAGCGGCCCGTGCTTAATTTTCTGGCGATAGGCACTTACGACGGCGTCCATCTGGGGCACCGCAAGATCATCCGCGCCGCCGTGCGCGAGGCTCTGCGCCGGGGCATGCAAAGCCGGGTAGTATATTTTCCCCTCCCCCCCAAGTTCTTTTTTTCAGGCGAGGCGCGCAATTGTCTTATTACCCTGCCCGGGGAGCGGGAAAAGCTCATCTCGGAGCTTCGCCCGGACGCGGCCGAGCCGCTTGACTTTAATTCTGCTCTGGCATCAATGGGCGCGGCTGATTTCTTTTCGCGGCTGGTCCTGCGCCGCTTCAGGGCTGGCGGGCTCTGCGTGGGCCCGGATTTCGCGGTGGGCAAGGGGAGGGAAGGGCATCTGGATTTCCTCAGCAAAGCCAGCGCCGCCGCCGGCATAGCTTTTAAAACCGTGGCTTTCGCGCGCCGCGGCGGGCATAAGATCTCGTCGAGCCTGATACGCGCCCTGCTGCGCGCAGGGGCGGTAGAGGAAGCCAACCGCTGTCTGGGCTGGGAATACAGCGTAACGGGGAAAGTCGTGCGCGGCGCCGGTCTTGGCAAAAAACTGGGTTTCCCCACCGCCAATATCGACCCCCACCCCGCGAAGATCCTGCCGCCGGGGATCTTCGCCGCGCGCGTGAAAGTCGACGGGAAGCCTTTTAACGCGGTCCTGAACGTAGGGAAACGTCCGACCGTGGATACTCTCGGCAGTAAGCTGATACTGGAGGCGCATCTCCTGGATTTTTCAAGGGCTATCTACGGGAAAGAAATGGAAACCACCTTCCTGAAGCACCTCCGGCCCGAGCGCAAATTCCATTCCCGCGGGTCTTTAATTCAGCATATACGTACTGATATAGCTGCCGCCAGGAAGTTCTTCAAGCAGCCGCCCGCCGTTCCGTCATCCGGAAAATAAAAAACCGCCGGCTCTCCGGCGGTCCGAACAGACGGCTGTTCCATTTTTCACTTCACACTACGGTCCTATTTACCCGCGAGGGCTATATCGACGCGCTGCCGGGTGAAGCTGTCTTCCAGCCCTTCCCCGGAAATAATATTCTCTCCGGCCATCATCAGTTCGTCCTTGAGAAAATTCTGTATAAGGCCGGACTGAATACCGGCCAGGTCCGCGGTCCGGGCGTACGCGCTGACTTTTATCGGGAGGCCGTAGAATCTTCTTTTGATCAGGTCGGCCGTGGCGGAGAGCAGGTCTTCCCCCTGCGGCTTCCCTATGGTCCTGGAAGATTTGTCGGGGCCGAACAGCGACACGGAATCCAGGCTTATGATAAGGGTCCCGGGTTTCTGATAGACGAGGGCGGTGAATTTTACCACTTCGTCCATTATCGTTTTAGACAAGCCTTTGGCGTCCGTAAATACGTAGACCGGGGCGTAGCTGCGCCCGGCGCTGAGCCATTCGTGCCGGTCGTTCTCCCCGGTCCAGTTTATGTTCTCCGGCGGCAGGCCGGTCCCAGAATATTTATAGAACAGCTTCCCTTCCTCGTCGGTGATGGAGAGGGCCCAGTGCGATTCTTTGCCCGTTTTTTCGGCGTAGTCCTTTCCGAACGCCGCCTCGAACTTCTTCAGGGGATAAAAAGCGATAACGGTCTTGTCGTTAAATCCCGCGCGCCAGGGCTGGACCATCTCCGTAGAAAAAAGTCTGTCCGGGTAGCTCCGGGGCTGGCCCGAAAAATCACCGGATTCAAAAAGGAACAGAGCTTTATCCGCCCCGAGCGAGGGTCTCAGTATCTCAAAACTATCCGCTTTAACGGTCAAGGGCGGCCTGGCCGTCTTTAATCTGTCGTCGTTCTCCCCCTTGATCAGGACTTCCTCGGGAGCCTCGCTGTAGGAGGTCGAAGGGCCGGCGAGCTGCTGGGCGTTAAGCGCCGGGCCGCCGGCAAAAAACAGGAACAGGAGAGCGAAAGTGTTTGCCATATGATACTCCGTTAAATTCCGCCCGCCGCGCCAGGGCCCGTCTGCCCGCTTTCTTGCGGCGTTTTTCCGCCGGCGCCCGTCTGTCCGGCGGGCGCGGGCTCCGCCGCCGGCGCGTCTTTTTCCGCAGCAGGTGGCTGGGGCTGGGGCATCAGCTTGAAGCCCTTCGCCCGTTCGGCGGCGGCCTTTGCCACCTCCGGCGCGGGAGCGTTGGCGGCTATATCGTCATATACCCTGGCCGCTTCGCGGTAATTCTTTTCTCCTTCGTACAGCTCGCCCAGCTTGATAAGTCCCTGGAGGCGCCACGCGTTGTTAACCGGCTTCTGCAGGGCCAGCTTTTCCCAGTAGCCCCGGGCTTCTTCGGTCTGTTTATTCTCGAGGCTCATGGCGCCCAGCTGGAAGAGGGCTTCGAGGGCGTCCGTCAGCCCCTGTGCTTCGTCGGATATTTTTTTAAGGGTCTCCATAGCGCCCGCGGCGCCGGGCTTGTTCTTGCGTAAGTTGAAGATCTCCCAGAGGGCGCTCAAAGCGTCGGGGGAGCCGGCCGTCAGCGCATAATATTTCAGGTAGGTCTCCTCGGCCTTGTCGGCGTCGTCCATGCTCTTATAGGCCAGCGCCAGGTTGAAAAGCGCCGGCTTAATATATTCGCTGTCAGGGTAAAGTTCGGCCATCCTCGCGTAGGCCGTGACCGCGGGCTTGTATCTTTTCAGGCTGAAGGAGGCGTTGCCGAGCCTGAACAGGGCCATCGGATGCTCTTTGGCATCCGGATAATTGGCCGCGAAGCGGTTAAAGACCCTGGCGGCGTTCCTCATGTCCCCGCTCTGGAAATTGGCCTCGCCCAGGTAGAACTGAGCGTTCTTGATGGAGGCGTGGTCTATATAGTTCACGCTGAACTTCTCAAGGTTTTCCACGGCGCCGGCGTAATCCTTGCGCTCGAAAAGCCGCCGGCCGAGCCGGAACAGCGCTTCGCCTGAAACTTTGTTGCGGGGGTCCGCGCCCGCCAGGTCAAGGAAAAAAGTCTTAAAATCCGCGGCGGGGGCCCGGTCGAACAGCGCGTCGGCCAGGTCCAAAGCGTCAAAGGCCTCTTCTGACGCCGGGAAAGTCTGCGCCACGATTTTCGCCTGCTCCAGCGCTTTGCTGTCGGCGTTCGTATTGTAATGTATCTGGGCCAGGCGCAAATGCACCAGCGGCAGGCGCGCGCTGCCGGGATATTTGGCGATGATGGCGTTATATGCCCCGAGGGCTTCCGTATATTTCTGCGCCCTGAACCAGGTATCGGCGCATTGGAAATCGGCCAGCTCGGTCTCGGGGGCCGAGGGATAAGTTGTCGAAAGCTTCGTCCATAGTTCAACCGACTGGTTGTAATAGCGCAGCCGGTAAAGCGCCAGCCCCGCCCGGTACAACGAGGTGGCGGCATAGGGGCTCTGCGCGTTGGCGGCGGCGAATCCTTCATACAGCTGATAGGCGGGCTCAAAATCCTTACTGTTGAAATAGCTGTCGGCTATAGCCAGGTCGCTCACGCCCCCGGACGGCTGCAGGCCGGGAAAATTCGCCGCCATAGCTTTAAGCTTTTCCCCCGCCTTCACGGCCGCCGCGGCGTCGCCCGCCAGCGCGTGGCACCACACAAGCCCTTCCTCGGCGTAAACCGCGGCGGCCGCGCCCGGGTAGGTGAGAACGATATTGTTGTAGACCGACTCCGCCTCGTCGATAAAGTTCAGGGCCATAGAAGCCTCGGCCACGTAGAGAAGGCTTAAGGCCCTCCACTTGGAGCCGGTCGGCGGCAGCGATTTGAACAGGAACTGGTAAGAGGTGAGGATATTGCTGTAATTCCCTTTTTCATATTCCGCCTTCAGGATCATGAAAAGCGAAGCGTCGGCCAGCTCGCTGGCCGGGTTAAGGTCCACCGTGTTTTGGAACGCCTTGACGGCCGCCGCCGGCTTCGCAAGCGCCAGCCAGACGTTCCCGGCGAGGTACAGCGCGTTCTGGGCCAGGGCATGGCCCGGGTAAAGGGCAGGGAACTCCTCAAGCGCTTCCGCGGCGGGCAGATAATCCGCCAGGAGATACTGGCACCAGGCCAGCTTATAGCGGGCGGCCGGGGCGACGGCCGAGTCCGGATAAGTTTCGGTAAGCCGCGTGTAGGCGAAAAGCGCGTCGCGGGTCTGCAGGTTCTCGAGGTAGGCTTCGGCGATAAAATACTGCGCGAGCGCGGCGAAGTGGTCCTTCGGGCTCCGGTCTATTATGCTTTGGAAATTGCCCCGCGCGCCGTTATAATCTTTATTGTTGAAAAGCGCGGCCCCGATGCGGAAGACGGCCGCGTTCCTGAGTTTAGAGGACGGGGATTTTTTTATAAAATCCTGATACTTCTCGATGGCGCCTCTGTAGTCCCGGGCGTAGAAGAAAGAATCGGCGCTGAGGAATTCCACGTCCTCCTTAAGGTCGGTGGCGGGATAGTCCTTAAGCAGCGCTTCAAAGACGCCTGCCGCGATATAGGTTTTCCCCTCGTAGATATAGGACTTGCCGAGGAAGAACCTGGCTTCGGGGGTATCGAGCCGGGAGAACAGTTTCTGGCTTGCGGTAAAATTTTTATTATTAAGCTCCAATATGGCTTTGGCGAACATTACGTCCGGGACCTGCGCATAAGGCGGATAAGATTTTTCAAGGCGGGAAAGGACGGCCCGCGCTGCGGGAAAATCGCCAAGGGCGATATCTGAGTAGACTATCCCGATGAGGCTTTTCGGCACCGCGTAGCTTTTGGGATATTTTTCCTCCACTCTTGAGAACTCTTTTATGGCTCGGAGCCAGTTGCCCATGTTGTAAAAGGCTTCGCCCACGCGGTGCTGGGCGGTGGATTCCAGGCCCGACTGTTTATAGCCGCTTATCGCCCTCTGGTAGGCTTTGACGGCGTTATTAAGCTCCGCCAGGGACGGAGAGTCGCCGGGAGCGGGCGCGCGGCTGCCCCCTGCTTTTTTTACCGGCGGCGCGGCCTTAAGCCTGAGTTCGAGCCCTTTCGCCATATACGTCTCGCCCAGCATGAACTGCGCGTCGGGCGCGCGCGGGCTTTTGGGATAGGTGTCGATAAATCTGGCAAAGGCGTCTATTACGGCCGTCCGGTCGGCGGCGGCGCGATAGAGCAGGGAAAGGCCCTGAAAAACGCTCTCGTCCTCGCTAAGGGCGGACTGCTGGGCGAAGCCGCCGGCGGGAAGCAGCAGGAAGCAGACGCCGAGGGCCAGCTGCCGCAATCCGGGAAAGCCGGCGGGCCGGCGGGCCGGCGTAGCTGAAATCGATCTGGAGATATGACGCATCGCGATTCCTTTGAAAAAACTGCACAATATGATAAAAAAACAGGCTCGATCGCCATTAAAGAATCTTAATTCTTTACCGGCGGAGCGGCGCTGAAATTACGCTACTAGATATAATACAAAAAAAGCGGCGGATCACTCCCGGCTAAGGTCTGTTTTATTTCGGGAAGGGGGGCGGAGCCTTCCCTGCGCGCGCCTCTATATTATCTGCGGTTTAGTCCGGCGCCGGAATTGGCCGGTGAAGTCTTTGGGGTCGGTTAATTCCCCCGCCTCGGCTATTATTTTGCCGCGCAGAATAGTGTATTTAGGAAAGCCGTGAAGCCGCGTCCCCTGCCAGGGCGAGAAATCGGTGTTGTGCTGGAGTTTTCTCCAGTCGGCCCTGACGGAGGCGGAGGGATCGATTATGGCCAGATCGGCGTCGGCGCCGGGGCGTATGAAGCCTTTGCGGGCCGACAGGCCCATGACGCGGGCGGGATTTTCACAGAGAACCTGAACCATTTTCGCCAGAGAAATACGGCCGGTCTTTACCCCGAAGGTGTAAGCCGCCGCAAGGAGGGTCTGGGCGCCGGGCATCCCCATCGGGAGTTTCCTTATATCCCCTCCCCAGGCGCTCTTCTGCGCCCGGGTGAAAGTGCAGTTATCGGTGGCTATTACCTGCAGCGCGCCGGTCCTTACCGCGGTCCAGAGCGCGGCATTGTCGGCTTTTGTCCGCAGCGGCGGGCAGGTGGAGAAGAGACGGCCGTCCCTGCCTTTGAAGCGGCTTTCATCGAGCGCCAGATACTGCGGGCAGGTCTCGCCGAGAACTTTAAGACCGGCGGCCCGGGCGGAGGCGACGATAGCGGCGGCCCCGCCGGTGGAGAGGTGCACGAAATATACGGGCGCGCCGGCGGAGGCGGCCAGGACCGCGGCCCGGCCCACGGCTTCGGTCTCGGTGAAAGGCGGGCGGGAAAGCGGCAGGGCTTTTATGCCTTTTCCCATGGCGTACCGCTCCGTGAGCAGGTCGATTATGGGGCCGTTTTCGGCGTGTATGCAGATCAGCGCCCCGAGCTTGCGCGCTATTTCCAGCGCCGAGAAAAGGGCGGCGTCTCCGGCCAGCAGCCCGCGCGCTCCGTAGGCCGTGAACATCTTGAAAGTGGGCGCTCCGGCTTTCACGGCTTCAGCCATGCGGGCGGCCGGGTCCTTCATCCTCTCCCAGCCGGTCAGCATGCAGTGGAAAGAAAAATCCGTGTAAGTCTTTCCTGCGGCTTCGCTGATGCGCGCCCTGAGGCCTTTCAGCGGGCTTTCGCCGGGGCCCTGTCCCGTATAGTCTATGAACGTGGTGACCCCGCCGCAGGCGGCGGCGGCGGAACCGGTGGTAAAATCGTCGGCGGTATATTTGCCGGGCCCGAGGCGGAGCCGGAAATGCGCGTGGGCGTCTATCACGCCCGGCAGCACCAGCAGGCCGCGTGCGTCTATGGCGCGGGCCGCCCGCGCGGGGCTTTTTGAATGCGGGCGGAGAGCGGCTATCCTGCCGTCCCTTATGAAAATGTCCCTCGGGACGGCCCTGCCGTTTATTACGGCCCTGCCTCCCCTGATGACCAGGTCAGAATGCATTAAGGTTAAGCCTTGTTCAAGTGAGTGTGGTGGTGAGGGGCGTTCTCTCTCTCGTGATGGCCGAAGATAAGAGTGTAAGCCAGGAAAGTCGCTGAAACGAAGGTGAAGGCGCACATAACCAGCCAGGCCCAGAGCATCCGGGGGTCTGCTTCCGTCTGTAAGACGATGAAGACCAGTAAACCCAGGAACCCGGTCGCAATCAGCCAAAAAAGCGCGAATACTGCCCGTATAAGGTTTGCCATTGGTTTATTCTATAGCTTTCCCCCGCGCAAGTCAATGCCGGCCGATGAATTCCGCGTGCAGGGCTTTTAGCAATGATTCCGCGTCCCGCGCCGATACTCTCAGCGCCACCCTCCCGCCTGAGGTTTTCTCCTTCCTGGCTTCGATACCGGCGGCGGCTGCCGCCGAGAGGGCGGCGGCGGCGTGTTTTCCGTTAAGGCCCCGGCCTATGGCGGAAACGAGCGCGAAAGCTCCGTCTTTTTTAATAGAGAGGCAGGAAACTCCCGGCCTGCCTCCCGCCGCGGTCACCAGGGTCCCGGCCTCGTCGTGGAAGGAGGAGCGCAGGTGCAGCGGGATGGAATATTTCCTGGCGCAGGCGATGGCGCGCAGCTGGCGCACCTCGGTTCCCTGCTGTGCCAGCGCTATAACTTCGGCGTACGAGATATTTTTTATCTTCCTGGCTTCGGGCACGATGGCGGGGTGAGCCGTATAAATGCCTTTCACGTCGGTGCGGAATTCGCAGAGAACGGCCCCCAGCGCGCGCGCCAGCGTTACCGCGGTAAGGTCGGAGCCCCCCCGGCCCAGCGTGGTGAGGTCGCCGCCGCGCGAAATGCCCTGGAAGCCGGCCACCACCGGCACGCGCCCGGCCCTGATTTCTTTTTTTAGGCGGCGCGGGTTGACCGACTTTATCGCGGCCGAGGAGAATTTGTCGTCGGTGAGTATCCCCGCCTGGAAGCCGGTGAGAGAAACCGCCCTGCCGCCTTCGGCCTCTATCGCCAGCGCCAGCAGGGCGGCGCTGAATTGCTCTCCTGCGGCAAGCAGGGCGTCGGTTTCCCTCGGACTGAGCGTTTCCCCCCCGGTTAGTGCGGCCAGGCTGAGCAGGTCGTCCGTGGAGTCGGCCGGGGCGGAGACTACCGCGACCGGGGAGAAGCCGCGGCGCCGGGAGGCCAGCGTGAGGGCCGCCGCGCGGCGTATTTTGCCGGGGTCGGCCAGCGAGCTCCCGCCGAATTTTATGATTATGATCTTCATTCAAATTTGCTGCTGCCTGAGCGAACAAGTATGCGTTACGGAGACACGGAGAACACAGAGTTTCACGGAGTTTTCTCCTCTGTGTTCCTCTGTGCTCTCTGTGTCTCCGTGGTTTTGTCTTCCTGCTTTAATATTGAGCGGTTATACCATCGTCGCCGTCACGCGGATGATCTCGGCCAGAGTGGTGACGCCGGTGCGGGCCTTCAGTATGCCGTCCATAAGCAGCGTGCGCATCTTGCCGGTGCGTATGGCGGTGCGCTTTATCACGTCGGTGGGGGCGTGATCGAGGATATGCTTGCGTATCTCCTCGTTCATCAGCATCAGCTCGAAAATTCCGGTGCGGCCGATATAGCCGGTGTTGCGGCATTCGGGACAGCCCTTCTCCACCTTGTAGGTGGCGCCGGGCTTGAGGATAAGCTCTTTAACTATCTTCCCTTCTTCCGGGTCCATGTTCTTGACGAATTCGTTCACCACGGGCTCCGAAGGGGAGGCCGCGTTCTGCGAGCACTTGGGGCAGACCTTTCTCACCAGACGCTGGCTCATGGCTCCCAGCATGGAGGAGCCTATCAGGAAAGGCGGGACGCCCATCTCGAACAGGCGCTCTATAATGCTGGCCGAGTTGATCGTGTGAATGGTGGTGAAAAGCAGGTGGCCGGTGAGCGCTGAGCGCAGGCTTATTTCGGCGGTGTCGAAATCGCGGATCTCGCCTACCATGATGACGTCGGGGTCCTGGCGCAGTATGGTGCGCAGGCCTTCGGCCCAGGTGAAGCCGGTTTTGGCGCTGATCTGGGCCTGGTTTATGCCCTCAAGCCGGTATTCCACCGGGTCCTCGAGGGTGACGATATTAATCATCGGGGTGTTGATGTTCTTGAGTATCGCGTAGAGCGAAGTGGTCTTGCCCGAGCCGGTGGAGCCGGTTATGAAAAATATGCCGTAGGGGTTGTGGATCAGCTTCTTTACGAGCGTCATCGCGTCCTGGTCCAGGCCCACTTGTTCCAGGTCCAGGCCCAGCTGCTGGCGGTCCAGCACGCGCAGCACGAGTTTCTCGCCGTTGACGGTAGGGAAGGAAGAGACGCGCACCTGTATGGCGCGGCCGGCCAGCATTTTCTGAAAGCGGCCTTCCTCGTTGCGGAAAGAAGTCGGGGGTTCGGGGTCGAAGCCGGCCAGCACGCGCAGGCGCTGGGTAAGGGGGATGTCGGAGTTCTTCGGGGAACACAGCATGTCCTGCAGTATGCCGTCCACGCGGAAGCGCACGCGCAGGTTGGCGCCCTGGGATTCTATATGCACGTCGCTGGCGCGCTCTTTTACCGCGTGCTCCAGGATAAGGTCGCTGAGTTTTATAGCCAGGTCGATGCCGGGCGCCCTGCCCTTGGATTTGACGATCTCGTCGTAGCCGTCTTCGAGCGAGCCGTCCACCTGTACGGGGGCCTGCTGCCCCGGCTCCGCGCTTTCGCCTTCCTGCTTATTTCCCCAGAATGCCATGGTTCTCTCCTGACTTTGCGCCGCTGTTGGATCGAGATGCGGAAAAAGCCGCCTTTGCCGCCGTCTATAATTATAACACTAAATATTATTTGTACTCAACTTTGAGGATGGCCAGATGCTTTTCACCGCTGGGCAGGAGCACTTTCACCGAGGCGCCGGCCCCGAAGCCCAGCAGGCCCTGCGCCAGCGGCGAGCTTACCGAAATTTTTCCCGCCGAGGGATCCGCTTCGTCCGCGCTTGAAAGGGTGTAGATAAGGGCGGCCCCGGTGTTCTCGTCCCGCATGGTTACGGTGGCCCCGAGGCGTATCTCGTCCTTGTTTATGGCGACGGTGCTGTCCACTATTTTTGCGTCGCGCAGGCGGACTTCCAGCTCGCCGATGCGCTTCATTACCAGGTTCTGCTTTTCTTTGCCGTAGATGTAGCCGGCGTTCTCTTTAAGGTCGCCCTGCTCGCGGGCTTCGTTTATCTCGATGGTAAGCTCGTTCTTCTGGCGCTTAAATTCGGCCAGATCCGCCTGCAGTCTTTCATAGCCGTCTTTGGTCAGGTAAATATCGGACATGCTTCTTTCCCCCCTAAGTAAAAACCCGGTCCCGCTGCTGTACTGCTTGCCGGCGGGACAGGGCTTGTGAAAAATCTGTGGCACCGAGAGGATTCGAACCTCTGACCTAGCGCTTATGAAACGCCCGCTCTTACCAACTGAGCTACGGTGCCATAAATTCATGGCGGGCAGGTTTCATCACCGGAGACCTGTGTCCTCGGGTGAATTTAGAGTATATCAAAAACTTGTTGTAAAGACAAATTTTGTTTCCTATAATTATTCCAGGCAGCCAAGCCGAATTTGACGGATAAAGGGGTCAAGCATGTCCAATGTTAAAGTCTCTAAAGAGGAACTTCTGAAGAAGGCCAACAAGCCCGCGGAAGACTCTATGAAGCTGCATCCTTTCTATAAGGGGAAGGTCGAAATAGTTCCCAAGTGCTGCATACGCAATATAGACGATTTTGCCATCTGGTACACTCCCGGCGTGGCCGCCGTCTGCAAGGACATCCAGGCGCACCCTGAGAAGGTTTACGAGCACACCAATAAGGGCAATATGGTCGCCGTGGTTTCCGACGGCACCCGCGTGCTGGGCCTTGGCGACATCGGCCCCGAGGCCGGCCTGCCGGTCATGGAAGGCAAAGGCCTTATCTTTAAATATTTGGGCGGCGTCGACGCTTTTCCCATCTGCCTGAACACCAAGGACCCCCAGGAAATTATCAAGACGGTGCAGTATCTCGCCCCCTCCTTCGGCGGCATCAACCTGGAAGACATCGCCCAGCCCAAGTGCTTCGACATCCTCGACGAACTGCGCCGGACCATGACCATCCCGGTCTGGCACGACGACCAGCAGGGCACGGCCACTGTCTGTCTTGCCGGCCTCATTAACGCCCTCAAGATAGTCAAGAAGAATATCAAAGACGTTAAGATAGTGCTGTTCGGCGCGGGCGCGGCCAATATCCGTATAGGCACGCTCTATATGCATTACGGCGCCAAGCCCGAGAACCTTATTTACGTGGACTCGAAAGGTACCCTGCACAAGGGCCGCACCGACCTGAAGGAACACCGCGAGAAGTGGCATATGTGCGAGGTGACCAACGGCAGGCAGGTCGTGGGCAAGCTTGCGGACGCGCTGAAGGGCGCCGATGTGCTGAGCGCGGCCTCCACCCCGGGCCCGGACGTAATAAAGAAAGAATGGATCGCCACCATGAACAAGGACGCTATCTGCTTCCTTACCGCCAACCCCATCCCCGAGATGTGGCCCTGGGACGCCAAGGAGGCCGGCGCCAGAGTAGTGGCGACGGGCCGCTCCGACTTCCCGAACCAGGTTAACAATTCACTCGGCTTCCCCGGCATTTTCCGCGGCGCGCTGGACGTGCAGGCGAAGACGATCACTAACGAGATGTGCGTCGCCGCCGCCGAAGCGCTGGCGGGGTATGCTGTCACCTCCGGCAAGATGGGCGAGGACTATCTGCTGCCGCACATGGACGAGCCCCAGGTTTATATCGAAGAGGCTGTGGCGGTGGGACTGAAGGCTATCGAGCAGGGCATAGCCCGCAAGAAGCTGACCGAGAAGGAGCTGCGCGCCAGCGCCGAGTTCCTGATAATGCGCGCCATAAAGGACGTGGAAGTGCGCCAGAAGGAAGGCATAGTACAGATGCCGTAACTGCGCGGCGTAAGCCCAAAATAAAAGCCCGGAGCAGCTCAGCTCCGGGCTTTTTTTAGGCGCCGCCGGGCTCCGGGAAAACCTGTAAAAACAGTTGCGGCTATTTTTTAAGCGCGTGCCGGAATTCTTTGGTGAGGGCGGGGACTATTTCGAAGACGTCGCCGACGATGCCGTAGGTGGCTATTTTGAAGATGGGGGCGTCGGGGTCCTTGTTGATGGCGACGATGACTTTGGAGGACTGCATTCCGATGAGATGCTGTATCTGGCCGGAGATGCCGCAGGCGATGTAAAGTTTCGGGCAGACCGTCTTCCCGGTCTGGCCCACCTGGTGCGAATACGGTATCCAGTCGGCGTCCACGGCGCTTCTTGAAGCGCCCACCGCGCCTCCCAGCGCCTTTGCGAGTTCTCCGACGAGAGCGAGGCCCTCTTTCCCCCCCATGCCGCGGCCGCCGGAGACGATTATGTCGGCTTCGGAAAGATTCACTGTCTCGCCTATTTCTTCGACTATGTCCAGCAGTCTTGTGCGGGAGCTGAAAACTGCTTCGGGGTAACTCTTTATTATAAGCTCGGCCTTGCGGGTTTTATCGATGGCGGCCTCTTTCATTACCTTGTGGCGCACCGTGGCCATCTGCGGCCTGTGGTTGGGCGTTATGATGGTGGCCATGATATTGCCGCCGAATGCCGGGCGGGTCTGCAGGAGCAGGCGCTCCTTCAGGTCTATATCAAGCTCTGTGCAGTCGGCGGTGAGGCCGGCGTCTATCTTTATGGCCACGCGCGAGACCAGGCTCCGCCCGATAGTTGTGGCGCCGCAAAGTATCGCCTCCGGCTTGTATTCTTCGGCCAGCTTCACCAGCACTTCCGTGTAAGGCTCGTCCTGGAACGATTTCAGGGCCGGGTGGTCGACCATATAGATCTTATCCGCGCCCCGCTCCGCGAGTTCCTCGGCCCTGGCTTCTATGCCGCTGCCGAGGATGACGGCGCAGAGTTTAACGCCCAGCTTGTCGGCCAGTTTGCGGCCCTCGCCGAGAAGTTCGAAGGAAATTGATTGTATGACGCCTTTTTTCTGCTCGCAGAAAACCCAGACGTCTTTGTAGCCGGAAAGGTCCTTTTTGGGGCCGGCCTGTTTCTTGATCTCGATGGCGGCGAACCTGCAGGCTTCGACGCAGGCGCCGCAGAGCGTGCATTTGGCCATGTCGATGACGGCCTTTTTATTCGCCATGTGTATGGCGCCGAAAGGGCAGGGCTTCACGCAGAGCGTGCAGCCGGTACACTTATCCAGCGAGATGGTTATAGAGGCCATCAGATCACCACGTCCTTCAGCAATTCAGCCAGCTCTTTGGCAATATCCGCCGCGTCGCCTTTAAGCATCTCGCCGCCTTTTCTCTGTTCCGGGGTAAATATCTTTATCACGCGCGTCGGAGAGCCGTCCAGCCCCAGGGCCGCGGGATCGGCCTCTATGTCTTCCGCCGTCCATCTTAGCGGCTTGGCGGATCTGGCCCGCATCAGGCCCTTCAGCGAAGGCAGGCGCGGCGTATTGATCTCTTTTACCACGGTGAAAAGGCACGGCAGCGGGGTTTCCACAACGTCGTAGCCCTCTTCGGTCATGCGCTCCACTTTGGCGCGCTCAGCTGAAATTTCCTCTATCTTTTTCACGTAGGTGACCTGTGGGATGTCCAGGTGCGCCGAGATTCCGGGGCCCACCTGCGCGGTGTCGCCGTCGGAGGCCTGCTTGCCGCAGAGGATCACGTCAAAATCGCCTATCTTGCGTATCGCGGCCGCCAAAGTGTAGCTGGTGGCCCAGGTGTCGGAGCCGGCGAACTTCCTGTCGCTTACAAGTACGGCCTCGTCGCAGCCCAGGGAGAGGGCCTCCCGCAGCGCGGTTTCGGCCTGGGGCGGGCCCATGGTCAGCACCGTGACCTTGCCGCCGCAGCGCTCCTTCAGGCGCACCGCTTCTTCGATGGCGTAGGCGTCGAAGGGGTTTATGACGCTTTCCACCCCGTCGCGGATAAGAGTGTTCGTCACCGGGTCGATCTTCACGTCGGTAGTGTTGGGAACTTGTTTAATGCAGACGATTATATTCATTGTTATTTTTTTCTATCTTCACATAGTAGAAGGAGCTGTCGTTTGTTTAACTAAGGGCCGGCCAGGATGTGGGCCCGGCGGGCCCTCACGGAGGCCGAGGCTTGCGCAAGCGACGAGGCCGAGTGAGGAGGGCGGCCACGGTGT